>NZ_VOZH01000080.1:0-5729 GCF_013419875.1 Acinetobacter sp. YH12049
GAATTGCCACAAGATACGATAAGCTAAAACGTAACTATCAAAGCGCTGTTGCTTTAGCTTGTATATTTATATGGTTGCCTCTTTAGCTCAATTTATCGGCTGTAAATGTCAACACACCCTAATCATTTGATGAACTAAAAAAGCACCTTCGGGTGCTTTTTTTTTGCTTCCCAAAAAGTGAATGCAGATTGAAGACTTGGTTTTAATCAACAACTCATCGGAATTAAAACAAATACGCTATATCTACACTTGTATATTGAATAAGCTTTCTTTGCGCTTAAAAAGCGACACTTATCTGATGACGTAGCTCAAAAGGTATGCATAAAAACAAATTAATGGACAATAAAAATGAAAAAGAATCTCTGGATCAGGACACTTCTTTGTATGACGGTTGCGGTGTCGCCATTTACTTTCGCAGCGACCAGCACTGCACCCGTTCCACCCAATAGCCAGCAAGTCTTTTTTGTCGGCAATAACTGGGATGGTACGGTTACTGTCATCAATCCTGCAAAAAACTATCAGAAAGTTGGTGTCATCAATATGGTGCCCGACAAAAAGGAACGGCTCACTGAAATTTACCTCAATCCAGTAAAATTGATCGCCTATAGCTATATTCGAAATACGGCAGGAGAGGGAAATGATCAATTGGTCGATGACATGTATTCCACACCAGATGGCAAATCGGTAGTTGCATCACGCCCAAGCTATGCAGATGTTGTCTCGATTAATATTACAACAGGGAGAATTAATTGGCGCACACCCGTTGAGGGATTTCGAGCAGACCATATGGCAGTATCCCCTGATGGGCAACAGGTTGCAGTATCAGCGTCTTCAGGAAATGTCGTACATATACTCGATATCAACACAGGCAAGGAGCTCGGGCGCTTTGCCACAGGAGATAAGCCACATGAAAATATTTACTTTGATGGTGGCACAAAAATTCTTAACTCAGCCATAGGTAATGTGGAAACCTCAATGGATGCAGCGTGGCAGGATTTCACTAAAGGCAAACGCTATATCACCATTGCCGATGCTAATAATTTTAAAGTCTTGAAGAAAATTGATTTTCGTCCTGCATTGGATGCCTTTGGCCGTAAAGACCTATCGAACGCTGTGCGTCCAATTGTGTTTAGCAAAGACGAATCCAAAATCTATGCACAAGTCTCATTTTTTAATGGCTTGGTCGAATATGATCTCAATCAAGGCAAAGTCACACGCATTGCACAGCTTCCGGGAAGTACAATTATTCCCTCTGATCGCACGAAATGGGTAAATGACTCACGTCATCATGGGCTTTCGATCAGTGGAGATGGTGAAAAACTATGTGTTGCAGGAACGATGGATGATTATGCCACCATCGTCGATCGTAAAACTTTGACCGCGGCGAAATTGATTGCTGCAGGCAAACCGTATTGGGCAACGCAAAGTCCAGATGGTAAACGCTGTGTCATTTCTGAAAGTGCCACAGATGCAGTAACCGTGATTGATTTTGCAACAGGTGAAAAAGTCATCACAGTTCCAGTTGGCAATCACCCACAGCGTGTTCGTTTAGGTTATGCACCAGCAGGATGGGGCAGTCAGTAAAACAGTTTAAATCAAAAGAAAATGGAAAAATCAGAGTCAAATCGGCTCTGAATTTTTTAATTGAAAAATATTTAGAGATTGAATCATGTATAAGAAATGGATTGTTATCGGGTTAGTGGTTGGCTTGATTTTATTGTTGATGATTCAGTTATTAAAACCAAAGCAGCAGGAGGTTCATGAACAGCTACCGTTAGATCAACAAAAAGTGTCTGAAACACGTTCAGAGCGAACTACAGAAAATGTATTGCAGCATTCAAGTTTTAATTCCAAACAATCAATACTCGACAGAGAAACGCATTCTGAGCTATTACAGCAACGTGAACAGGTATATCAACAATTTCAGCAAATAAACACGCTGATGAGTCAGGGACAGCAGCCGAATCAAAATCAAGTACTCGCTCTACTCGAGCAACAATATAACTTGGTTAAAAAAGGCGTCGTGAAATTGGATGAAGCCATTTCATCAATTCAATATTTACGACAAATACTTCCTGAAATGGACAGAGCTTTGGATAGACAGTTAGCTAAACTGGAACAACTCAAAAAATGAATTAACTTGAATAAATAAACTTTTAAACTAACCAAACTTAAATGAAATAATTAAGGTGAAGAACAAAAGTAGAGTGGCACGGAAATAGAATAGTAAATTAAAAAATGTTTTTTAAATCAAATGCTTGTAATTTAAATAAGGATTTTGAAAATAAACACTCCGAAGATGCCGCTGCAAATGTCGTGACCCTGAACCCGATGAGTTCAAGGTGGACGCGACGTACACTCGCTGGGTTTCCCACTCGAGGAGGGCATACGCTCAGAATATACAGAACACATCCATAAGTTTAAGTATCGGCAGGGGATTAGACCTAGCTGGCGAACACCTCAGAGATGTGCTCAGTATAACGAATTCAGCGTTATTGGCAAATCACCAAACACTGACAAAGTGTTTAAAATGAAGTAATCGGGCAAAGTATAATCACTAAACCACCGATTAATCAGTCAATTCTTCAACTTGTTCCAAAATATTTTGCAACAAAAGTTCGCAGTTTGCATATTCTTGCAAACTCTTATTCATTGACAGGACTTCTTGCATTAATTCAAGTGCGACCATAATGATCAGCTTACTCGGTTCCATACGTGGTGCTTTACGACGAAATTCATCGTATTTGTCATTCAGTAATTGTGCTGCGCGTTCTAAATCGGCTTGTTGGTCAGAAGTAGTTGCTAAACGGAAACTATGACCTAGAACTTTTAAATCAACTGCAATTTGTTCACTCATGATCAAACTTCCTCATTACTTTCAGTCGGATGTGCCAATTGTTGAATTTCTTGCGCATGTTGATCTTGAGCTGTACCTAAAATAGCTAAACGTTGAATAATCGCTTCAACTTTTGCTTTGGCATGTTCATTTTTTTGCAATAAACGTTCACGTTCTTGCTGCAAACCTTGAATTTCTTGTTGAGCATGACGCTGTTCATTTTGCATCTTTTCTTTAACGATACGTAGCTCATTACGTTCTGCCAAAATTTCTTGAAAACGATTTTTTAGATCAGTACAGCTTTTTTCAAGACGGCTATATCGGTCAGCCAAAGCAGTTGCATCAGTATTCAGCTGTTGAAGTTGAGCACGTGAATCAGTTAATTGCTCATTCAGCGTATCAATTTCTTCTTGTTTGGAGGTGATAATACCGTTCTTATGTACAATTTGAGCATGATGGTGCTCATCAGACGAGTTTTTCTCATCTTGTAGGGCATTATTTTCGCTTTCAAATTGCGCCAGTCGCTTTTTTAAAACGCTAATATGCGCTTGGAGACGCTGTAATTCTTCTAACATAACGTAGTCGCACAGTCTTGCAAACAAAGGTAATATATACGAAGTATAGAGATTGGATAAGCGAATGCAAGACGATATTTCAGGTTGGTCAGATTGGTCCCAGAATTTTTCTAAAATTGAAGAAATTTCAAGCCCAAGTGAGTTACATGGTCTACTCACTGGTATAGTTTGTGTGTCACAACCTCCGAGTCGTGAAGAGTGGCAACAAATTTTAGCAACGCTTGATGTAGCTGAATTAGACGAAGATGCGGTGGCATTGTTGACTGAAGAAGCAGAAGATGTAGCTCATTCACTTTCAGATGATGAACTCGACTATCTTCCTTTATTACCAGATGATGATCACTTGCTAGGTGAGCGTGTGCAAGCCTTGGCAGATTGGTGTGCAGGTGTTGTTCTTGGTTTTGGTTTGGCGGCAGGTCATCTGCGCACCAATGAACAAGAATTGATTGAGCATTTACAGGATGTCGCTTCAGTAGAATTTGAAGATTCAGATGATGATGAAGAAGGTGAAGAAAGCTATCAGGAATTATACGAATTTGTTCGTTTAATCCCAGTGAGCCTGTCTATGGGACGTACCAAAGTTGATGTTTCAGAAACACCGTTGCTACAACTGAGCGCTAAAAATTCATCGGCTCAAGTGGGGAATGTGGTTGAAATGTTCACCCCACATCGTCCAAGCTAAGGCTTTAATTTTGCTTATATCTATGTGAGGTATTACGTGTTTTTATACATTCCTCACATAGATTGAGAGATTCATATTCCATTGAATCAAAATTTAAACAATATCAGCCAGCAGGTATAAGAAGTATTTAAATGAAGAAATTAACTCAAGCAGATTTTCAGGAACGTCGTGACATCCTTGCAGGTGAAATGGGCTTGCGCAGCATCGCAATTATTGCAACGAGCAAAGAAGCCATGCGTAATCGCGACGCAGATTATAAGTTTCGAGCTGATAGTAGTTTCTTTTATTTAACAGGTTTTGCTGAACCTGAAGCGGTTGCAGTGATTGAAACCTTTGATAGCGAAGAAGAAGGTTATAGCTATAGTTTGTTCTGCCGTGAACGTGACCGTGAAATGGAAATTTGGAATGGCTACCGTGCGGGTGTAGATGGGGCTGTAGAAGATTATGAAGCTGATGAGGCTTATGCCATTGATTTATTAGACGAAGAAATTTTAGAAAAATTACAAAATAAAGATAAATTGTTCTATCGAATAGGTCAGCAAGCTGATTTCGATGCACGTGTTGCTAAGTGGATTGCAACAGCGAGTGGTGAATCACGCAAAGGTGCGAGTGCGCCTGCACAAGTGATTCAGCTTGATCGTATTATTGATGAAATGCGTCTGCACAAATCTGAAGATGAACTTGAAATGATGCAAATCGCATCGGATATTTCAGCAGAAGCACATACACGTGCAATGCAAACCGTTAAACCGGGCATGATGGAATATGCTTTGGAAGCTGAACTGAATTATGTGTTTGGTAAAAATGGTTGTGTACCGTCTTATAACAGTATTGTTGGTGGCGGTGAAAATGGCTGTATTTTGCATTATGTTGAAAACAACAAAGAACTCAAAGATGGTGATTTGGTACTGATTGATGCAGCATGTGAATATCAGCTGTATGCATCAGACATTACCCGTACTTTCCCAGTCAACGGTAAATTCAGCCCTGAACAAAAAGCACTTTATAATGTTGTACTTGATGCACAAATTGCGGCGATTGATGCTGTGCGTATCGGCAACTCTTATAAAGAACCACATAATGTTGCTGTACGTATTTTAGTTCAAGGTTTATTGGATCTTGGCATTATGCAAGGAGATATTGACGAAATCATCGCAAAAGAAAGTTACCGCCAATTCTATATGCATGGTACGGGTCATTGGCTTGGTATGGATGTGCATGACGTCGGTTCATACAAACAAGATGGTGAATGGCGTGCCTATGAAGAAGGCATGGTTGTAACGGTTGAACCGGGGCTCTATATTGCGCCTGATGATGAAAGCGTTGATGCGAAATGGCGTGGTATCGGTATTCGTATTGAAGATGATGTGGCTGTAACTAAAGCAGGTCCACGTGTTTTAACAGCTGCAGTGGTCAAGTCGGTGGAAGACATTGAAGCCTTGATGGCGCAGTAACTTGCAATGAATAAAAAAAGCCGGTCAGTTGATCGGCTTTTTTTGTGTACAAGAGTGTCCCGTCCTGAAATAAGTTTACACCTTAAGAGACTTATTTTATGGAACATGCACAAGAACAACGAGTTAAACGCACACAACGTGATTATAGCTTCGCCTTTAAAATGATGGTTGTACATGAAGTA
>NZ_VOZH01000081.1:0-5662 GCF_013419875.1 Acinetobacter sp. YH12049
GGACAAGCATCGTCATTTTATTATGGTCAGCCTCAAGGTGAAGTGTGTCTAATCAACAGGGTTTTCGGTCTCTAAGCACTTTTAAAAAGGAACTTCATCGACTCAAATCTCTATTTGCAACAGTGCCGCTAGGATCTTCTCTTGTGTAGATTCATCTTGCTGTTCAAGCCACTGATTAAATAGATCTGTCGTAATGACTGTCCACATACCACAACCAAAATATAGATTATAGTCTATATTTTAGGAGCATTATGCTTGTTTTGCAAATGAGAAATGATAGGCAATAAAAAAGCCCGACATCCTGTCGGGCTTTTTCGTATTGGGTGTTTAGGTATAACTCCTGTCGTACCTCACGTCCTGGTGTCGCACTTATCATTATTGTTTTATGTGTTGGAACATCCTGTTCTCTATGTCCCCATCATATGAAAAATCCCCATACTGACATAGACGCAATGCTCCCTAATTCATGTCAGCCTTGGCTTACAAGGTTGCTCAAAACTTACCCCAAGGTTTATCCGCAAAAATTGTGGATTGTTTTTAGGCTGAAAGCCTTATAGAGTGTATGTGATTCTTGGTTTTGAGTGTTTTTTGAGCAAAAGTGTTGGCAAAAACTATCAAAACCGCTCATAAAAAAGCCGACTTGTTTCAAAATCGGATTTTTGGGCATTTTTGGATTTTTCTTAGTTTGTTAAGTTTTTGATATTTATATTAATATACAAGTGTTGATTTCGTATAACCACCATTATGTTAAATGGGTGGATTATTTTCATTAATGATCCCAAAAGCTTTTCTCCATGCCTGAGGGCTGGTGCCATATTTTTCACGAAAATTTTTTCTAAATGACACGGTATTATTAAAACCTGAAAGCTCGGTTATCTTTTCGATAGACAAGTTTGTCGTTTCTAAAAGTTCACAACTTAATCTGATTCTTTCAGTATTCAGCCAATCGACTAGGGTCATGCCTGTCGCTTTCTTAAAATACCGTGTGAACGTCCTGCGTGTCATATGTGTCCGTTCAGCGAGGCTTTCAATATTATGTTGTAAAGCTAAATTCTTTCTTAAAAAATCAAGTAATACATTAATTTGTGCATCTTGGCTCGATTCTGCGACTGGCTGTTCAATAAACTGAGCTTGCCCACCTTCACGGTGAGGCGGGATCACCATTACTCTAGAGACTTTATTCGCAATTCGTGCATTATAGATTTCTCGTACCAAATATAGGCAGCAGTCTAATGCTGCACCTGTTCCAGCAGAGGTTACAATCCTTTGGTCTTCTACATACAGGGCATCATGATCAAGTTGAACCTGTGGAAACCGCTCACTGAAATCTTGTTCAGCCATCCAGTGCGTAGCTGCTTTTTTATGGTCAAGTAAACCAGCATATGCCAGTGCATAAGTTCCATAGCATAACCCTACAATTCTAATTCCAGTCTGATATGCACAATTTAGGGCATCGATAAGTACTTGTTCAGGCTCGTGATTAAAATCATCCCACCCAGGAATAATAATAAGATCCGACTCTTTAATGAGCTCGACCCCACCATCAGGGATAATCATCATAGACTGTTCTGTTGTTACGGGCTGGCCATCTATAGAAAAAATTTTCAGATCAAATAAGCGTTTATCTTCAATCTTGATATTGAAAATGATATGGGGGATAGAGAAGTGAAATGGATTTATATTGGGATAAACGAACAATCCAATCACTGGTATAGCCATTCGATCTACCTCTCTAAAATAATAAATATAGCATGTTGTCCCAATAGTTTCGATGATTGTCCTTAAGGACAATTTTTTTGTTTGATGATTTCTATCATGATTCAAGTATGACTAAATGATTGGATCTAGAACATGAATAAAATTTTAAGTAGCTCTGTTATTGCACTCTCTCTGGCAATGGCTTCAGTCCATTTATATGCGAATGATAAAGTGGTTCAGCGAGATACCTCTAAAGTGACGCATATACAAGAAATTCGCAATGCAACGATTAAAGTAACCTATGCGGATACAACTTTTTTAATTGACCCAATGTTTGCTAAAAAAGGGTTCTATGAAGGTTTTCCTGATACTCATCGTAGCTATTTACGGAATCCATTAGTCGATTTGCCTATTAAGCCTGAAACGATTTTAGAAGGTGTAGATGCGGTAATCGTGACTCATACCCATTTAGATCATTGGGATGATGCAGCACAAGCGACTATTCCGAAAAACATGCCGTTGTTTGTACAGAATAAAGAAGACCAGAAAATCATTCAGTCACAAGGCTTCAAAGATGTTCGTGTATTAACTCAAGCGACCTTTGAAGGGATTAAGCTCACTAAAACTGGTGGTCAACACGGTACTGATGCCATGTACCGTATTCCTAAGCTTAAAGCTGGATTAGGTGAAGCAATGGGTGTGGTATTTGAAGCTGCTGGCCATGAAACTGTTTATGTGGCAGGAGATACCATCTGGCGTTCTGAAGTTGATCAAGCGATTCAAACATTTAAACCTGATGTGATTGTCTTGAATACAGGTAACGCCTTGGTTGATGGCTTTAAAGAATCCATTATTATGGGCAAAGAAGATACTTATCATGCAACTCAGAAAGCACCAAATGCTAAAGTGGTTGCTGTTCACATGGATGCAATTAACCACATGTCGGTAACACGTGCTGAGCTTGCAGATTACGTAAAGGACAAAGGAATTCAAGATAAGGTTTTAATTCCTATCGATGGTGAAACGCTTTCTTTCTAAAGTGACTTAAAGAAGTGGAAGCATTCCACTTCTTTAAAAACCTAAGTAGAACAAAACAAATATTAGTTAAGTAAAGGAACAGATATGTCAAAATCAGCTTTATTAGTTATCGACTTACAAAATGAATATCTACCTACAGGTAAATTACCATTGGTAAATATTGAACAAGCTGCTGCTAATGCAGTGAAAGTAATTGCGAAGGCCCGTCAACAGGGTACACAAGTTATTCATGTCCAACATATTGCTAATGCTGAATCTCCTATATTTGAACCCAACTCAAATGGTATTGAATTTCAGGACACAGTTAAGCCGCAAGAAGATGAAGCTGTAATCATTAAAAATCACATCAATGCGTTCTTAAATACGAATCTCAAAGAAATTTTAGATAGTAATCAAGTGACTGAGTTAGTCGTGATTGGTGCTATGACGCATATGTGTGTTGATGCTGCTGTTCGTGCTGCTTCTGATTTTGGTTATAAGGTAAAAGTGATACATGATGCTTGTGCAACACTAGACTTGGAATTTAATGGCGTTAAAGTACCTGCTGGTCATGTCCATGCAACATTAATGGCCGCTTTTGAATTTGCATATGCTCAAGTGATATCAACTGAAGATTATGTTAGCTAACGATTAAGATTTTCTAAAATTAACATAATACACATCTTACAAAATGCTTAAATTTTTCCTTTTAGCATCAATATCTTAGTCAAAACCGTTCTAGGGTTCAGCGAACTAGAACGGTTTTTTCATGATTATTCATGTTCCATGCCTATTATTTAATCAAAGTTCCATGATTTTAATTAGTTGTTCTGAATAATTAAATTCTAGTTGATCAAAACTGAGCTAGTGTCTACGAGCGATTGAGCAACATCAAAATTTCACGCATGCCTTTTCCCTGATTACAAAACTTTCTTTTGCAACTAAACAAGATTAATCTTTTATTTTTTACATGCTTTTAATAAGGTATATTTTACTTCTGTGAAATTAAATACACACCAAAAGCTGTAAAAATTCCTCCTGAAATACCATCAATCCAGTTTGCTGTATTTTGATATATAATTTTAAATTTTGGAAATGAGAATATAAAAACAACAAGACTAAGCCATACAAATGTTTCTATGCCAATAATTAGCCACATAACAAAATGCATCTGATTTAATATTGGATTAGATAAAAATATAGAGAATACGCTTCCAAAATAAATTACTGCCTTAGGATTAGAAATATTAGTTAAAAATCCATTCATGAAAAATCGTAAATTACTTTTAGGCAGTTCCACATTAGAAGATTGTTGATGGTTTTTTTTAGAAAAGGCAGATTTCAGCATTTGAAAGCCGAGCCAACATAAATATATTCCACCAGCAATCATTATTATTCTTCTTAGCCACTGAAACTTTTCAAAAATAATATTTAGCCCAACTAAAGCAAAAAATGCCCAAATAAGTACGGCTGTAGTAATCCCAAGAACTACATATATCGCTTGAATACGAGAGCGACTGATGGCTGTTCGAGTCACGATAAAAAAGTCAGGACCAGGTATAATTAATGCACAAAAATTAATAAATATTAAAGAACCTAGTGCTAACAACATATTGCTTAACCTTAAATATAAAAATCAGTGGCACTAGAAGCTCTTTCAAGTACATAATAAATATAGAATTATATTTTCTAAAATTAACATAATATACATTATTATACGAAATTTTTTATATTTTGTATTATTAATTAATGGTATACATCATTTTGATTAGCCCCTATCCTCCAGATTGGGCTTTTTTATGGATTCTTTACGCTCCACGCCTATTATTCAATCAAAGCTCCATGATTTTGATTAGATATTCTAATAATTCAATTCATCTTAGTAAAAACCGAGCGAGTGTCTACGAGCGATTGAGTACCATTAAAATTTCGCCATTTCCCTGATTACAAACTCTCTTGTGCTTAATAACGAAAGATACAGAGCATCCCGAATGGGTGCGAACTGTATTAGTTAAACCCTAGACGAGCGAAGCGAGCATAAAGATTACTGAGCGAAGCGAAGGCATATAAGTCAGCGGAAAGTGGCAATATCGATGCAATGTATTGGCTTGGTGATGGGTATGCGACATACGCTGGTTTAGTTGAAGATATGGACCCAACTGATGCTGAAGAACATTATAAGAAAGCTTTTGTGTGGTTCTCAAAAGGATCTGACTTAAATCATACTGATTCTATGGTGGGTTTAGCTAATTTATATCGTAATGGTGAGGGAGTTACTGAAGATACTGCTAAGGCATTAGATTTATTTAAAAAAGCTGCGTCTCTTGGCAGTAAAGAGGCTATGAGGGATCTTGAATTTATGTATCGATATGGAATAGGTGTAGAAAAAAATTTAGATAAAGCAAAATTTTGGGAAGATAAGGCACAGATGTAACTATGTAGAATAATTAAAATTAACATAATACACGTTATACGAATTCCCAAGGCATGGCTTTTAGTCATGCTTTTTTTATCAAAAGAGTATAGCTGAATGATAGCGAGCCAAATAATATAAAGCATCTATCATTAAACTTAATGCAATAATTAAATGATAGTATTATCATTTATCTAATCGAATTAAGGCTAAATGATAGAAATGAATACACGTATTTATCTACGAGCTTCAACTAAAGATCAAGATGCAGAAAGGGCTTTGCAGATTCTTCAGGATCTAAACCAAAATTTGAATTTGGGCGAAACCATTGTGTACGTGGAAAACTATAGTGGTACGAAGTTAGACCGACCTGAATTGAATAAGCTACTGTCAGAAGCAAATCAAGGGGCACTGTTGCAAATAGGCTGACATGATAAGCTAAATATCTTATTTATTTCGAGATACAGCAGATGAATCCCTTCCACGGTCGGCACTTTCAAGGTGAAATCATTCTTTGGGCTGTTCGTTGGTATT
>NZ_VOZH01000082.1:0-5095 GCF_013419875.1 Acinetobacter sp. YH12049
AAGTCGTTTGAATGATTTCTTCTTGGTCTACGTGCCATAAAATACTCCATATATTGATGTTTATAACATCATTTGAGGAGCAGAGTATCACTTATAGGAGTTGTTCAAATTTCCGGATCCATCTCTAAGTGAGGAGGAAATGACTCTTACTATTCAGATGTTGTTTCAAGCTTTTTTTGATTGATAGAGTTTTATGTATTAAACTCTATATTGAAAGTAAATATATTGTAAAAATAGTATGTTATTTACTAATTGATTAAATTATTTACACTTATTCTGTATAATGCTCTATGAATTCATTACTTATTTTTTTAAATTAAAAATCATATGCAAAGCTTAAATGATGAAGAGTGTCGCCAAGTTGAAAGTGTAAAACAGCTTTTACAAAAAAATTTTAAAGATAAGCTTTATGCTATTTATTTATATGGTTCGTATGTTGATGGTGGTTTAAAACATAAAAGTGATCTTGATATTTTAGTTATTATTGAACGTGAAATTACCGATCAGGAAAGAAAACAATTAGCGCAGAATTTTCTAAATATATCTGTTCCGATTGGTCATGCTACAGCGCGTGCCTTAGAATGATGTGTGCTGAATTAGCAGGAGACTTTCACTTGGGAGATTCTAGGCAGCTAACCGATAAAAGTCTTCTGCCATTTGATTTGGTGTCTTAAAATCCAAGCCTTTTTGAATTCTTCGCTGATTATAAAATAACTCTATATATTTTGTAATATCCGCTTTGGCTTCTTCCCTTGTTTTGTAGTTGCGATGATGGACTAGTTCATTTTTGAGTATGCCCCAGAAACTCTCTATCGGTGCATTATCAAAGCAGTCGCCTTTTTTGCTCATTGAACCCTGAAAATCAAATTTCTCAAGTAAGTTTCGATATTCATTACTGCAATATTGGCTGCCTCTATCTGAATGTACAATGAGATCTTTAGCAGGTTTCTGATTGCGAATAGCCATATTCAATGCATCACAAACAAGCTTGGCTGTCATGCGCTCATTTAAGCTATAGCCAACAACCTGTTTCGTGTAAAGATCTTTGACAGCTGCCAAGTACAACCAGCCCTCAGCCGTCCAAATGTAGGTAATGTCACTCGACCACGCAAGATTAGGCTTCGTCATTGAAAACTGTTGCTTGAGTAAATTGTCATAAATAGAACGGTTGTGATCACTGTTCGTGGTTCTTTTGAAACGCTTATGGCGCTTACAATACAACTGATTTGATTTTTTTATTTGGCGCACAGCATACGTACTTATTTTGATACCTTGCGCTTGTAAATGCTTGGTTAATCGAACATAGCCATAGCTTTGTTTGGTTTCTTCATGGGCTATTTTGACCAAAATTGTCTGCTGATTTCGCTGAATTGATCTTTTACTCATGCCTCGCTTTAGCCAATCATAAAAGCGAGAAACGGATACACGAAGTAATCGAGCCATTAAAATAATCGGAAATAAGTGGCTTTGCGATTTCATATAGGCGTACCTCACTGACTTTCTTTGGCAAAGTACGCTGCTGCCTTTTTTAAAAATTCACGTTCCATTTCAGCTGTTTTGAGCTGTTGTTTAAGCTTCTTATTTTCTTCGAGTAAGGCGTTTAGATCGGGCGAATACTGTTTTGTGCCTGCTAAAGTTCCAGCCTTTGCTTTGTTATTCCAGTTCGAAAGGGTTTGCATTGAAATGCCAAGTTGTCTAGCGGATTCCGATACATTACCTTGGTTCTCTTCAATGGCTTTTATGGCTTCAGCTTTAAATTCTGCGGTGTAAGTCTTCTGTTTCTTGCTCATGGTAAACTCCTAATGAGTATGTATAGTTTACCAAGTTAAACCCTCCTGTTTTTTAAGCACACATCAATGTTTCGCGAGCGGGGCTTCGAGGTCGATCATAGCACGATCAACCGCTGGGTATTGGCTTATGCACCTGTCATCGAGAAACGGCTGCGGCAGTTTCGTCGACCCCATTGCGGCTCGGTCCGGATTGATGAGACCTATGTCAAGATCCGCGGCAAATGGCGCTATCTGTACCGAGCCATCGATAAGCATGGCAATCCGGTGGATTTCCTGCTGACCGCTAAGCGCGATCTCGACGCTGCCAAGCGGTTCTTCCGAAAGATGCTTAAAGATGAACCCTTGTTGTCGCCGAACAGGATTGGGACGGACGGGGCCAACACCTTCCCGTCAACGATCAAAACGTCGGTTGATGATGGGCTTCTCCATCCCGATCCCGTGCATTATGTGACCAAACATCTCCAGCAGGGGATTGAGAGCGACCATTTCCGGGTGAAGAAGAACATGCCGAAGATCGGCGGTTTCCAATCCTTTAACACGGCGCGGCGAACCATCGCGGGTTTCGAGGCGATGCTGTGGCTGCGGAAGGGCTTTGGCTTTTCAGGCGGCTGGACCGTCAATGACCAGAATGATTTGCTTGCGCGCCTCTTCGGACTGCAAAAGGTTAACAAAGCATGAAAATACCGGCCTTGGCTGGGTGATAGCTGCCTCCAAAAGTGTTTGCGACACGCCCGGAACAATTCAGCCACTGCACCCATGTTCCGAGTTGGTGTGGTTTGCGGATCGTATGCCGGCATCTCGTTGCGCAAGATCTGCACCCAATCGGCAGGCACGGGCGGCGATCTCCAATCTGCGGGATCAGTCAGATCACCCGAGTGCGTGGGCATGACAATCGCGCCCTGGGGACCAACACAATCCAGAAGGGCCTGAATCACTGCGACCGGCCCTCCCGCGACCCAGCCGAGCGAGCTTAGCGAACTGTGGACGAGAACTGTGCCACCAAGCGTAAGGCCGTTCTCTCGCATTTGCCTTGCTAGGCTCGCGCGAGTTGCTGGCTGAGGCGTTCTCGAAATCAGCTCTTGTTCGGTCGGCATCTACTCTATTCCTTTGCCCTCGGACGAGTGCTGGGGCGTCGGTTTCCACTATCGGCGAGTACTTCTACACAGCCATCGGTCCAGACGGCCGCGCTTCTGCGGGCGATTTGTGTACGCCCGACAGTCCCGGCTCCGGATCGGACGATTGCGTCGCATCGACCCTGCGCCCAAGCTGCATCATCGAAATTGCCGTCAACCAAGCTCTGATAGAGTTGGTCAAGACCAATGCGGAGCATATACGCCCGGAGCCGCGGCGATCCTGCAAGCTCCGGATGCCTCCGCTCGAAGTAGCGCGTCTGCTGCTCCATACAAGCCAACCACGGCCTCCAGAAGAAGATGTTGGCGACCTCGTATTGGGAATCCCCGAACATCGCCTCGCTCCAGTCAATGACCGCTGTTATGCGGCCATTGTCCGTCAGGACATTGTTGGAGCCGAAATCCGCGTGCACGAGGTGCCGGACTTCGGGGCAGTCCTCGGCCCAAAGCATCAGCTCATCGAGAGCCTGCGCGACGGACGCACTGACGGTGTCGTCCATCACAGTTTGCCAGTGATACACATGGGGATCAGCAATCGCGCATATGAAATCACGCCATGTAGTGTATTGACCGATTCCTTGCGGTCCGAATGGGCCGAACCCGCTCGTCTGGCTAAGATCGGCCGCAGCGATCGCATCCATGGCCTCCGCGACCGGCTGCAGAACAGCGGGCAGTTCGGTTTCAGGCAGGTCTTGCAACGTGACACCCTGTGCACGGCGGGAGATGCAATAGGTCAGGCTCTCGCTGAATTCCCCAATGTCAAGCACTTCCGGAATCGGGAGCGCGGCCGATGCAAAGTGCCGATAAACATAACGATCTTTGTAGAAACCATCGGCGCAGCTATTTACCCGCAGGACATATCCACGCCCTCCTACATCGAAGCTGAAAGCACGAGATTCTTCGCCCTCCGAGAGCTGCATCAGGTCGGAGACGCTGTCGAACTTTTCGATCAGAAACTTCTCGACAGACGTCGCGGTGAGTTCAGGCTTTTTCATATCTCATTGCCCCCGGACGAGCGTCTGCTCCGCCATTCGCCGTCCGCCGTGCCAATCGGATCAGCCGTCCAAATGCGGGATTTTCGTTAGTCGGAGGCCAAACGGCATTGAGCGTCAGCATATCATCAGCGAGCTGAAGAAAGACAATCCCCGATCCGCTCCACGTGTTGCCCCAGCAATCAGCGCGACCTTGCCCCTCCAACGTCATCTCGTTCTCCGCTCATGAGCTCAGCCAATCGACTGGCGAGCGGCATCGCATTCTTCGCATCCCGCCTCTGGCGGATGCAGGAAGATCAACGGATCTCGGCCCAGTTGACCCAGGGCTGTCGCCACAATGTCGCGGGAGCGGATCAACCGAGCAAAGGCATGACCGACTGGACCTTCCTTCTGAAGGCTCTTCTCCTTGAGCCACCTGTCCGCCAAGGCAAAGCGCTCACAGCAGTGGTCATTCTCGAGATAATCGACGCGTACCAACTTGCCATCCTGAAGAATGGTGCAGTGTCTCGGCACCCCATAGGGAACCTTTGCCATCAACTCGGCAAGATGCAGCGTCGTGTTGGCATCGTGTCCCACGCCGAGGAGAAGTACCTGCCCATCGAGTTCATGGACACGGGCGACCGGGCTTGCAGGCGAGTGAGGTGGCAGGGGCAATGGATCAGAGATGATCTGCTCTGCCTGTGGCCCCGCTGCCGCAAAGGCAAATGGATGGGCGCTGCGCTTTACATTTGGCAGGCGCCAGAATGTGTCAGAGACAACTCCAAGGTCCGGTGTAACGGGCGACGTGGCAGGATCGAACGGCTCGTCGTCCAGACCTGACCACGAGGGCATGACGAGCGTCCCTCCCGGACCCAGCGCAGCACGCAGGGCCTCGATCAGTCCAAGTGGCCCATCTTCGAGGGGCCGGACGCTACGGAAGGAGCTGTGGACCAGCAGCACACCGCCGGGGGTAACCCCAAGGTTGAGAAGCTGACCGATGAGCTCGGCTTTTCGCCATTCGTATTGCACGACATTGCACTCCACCGCTGATGACATCAGTCGATCATAGCACGATCAACGGCACTGTTGCAAATAGTCGGTGGTGATAAACTTATCATCCCCTTTTGCTGATGGAGCTGCACATGAACCCATTCAAAGGCCGGCATTTTCAGCGTGACATCATTCTGTGGGCCGTACGCTGGTA
>NZ_VOZH01000083.1:0-4409 GCF_013419875.1 Acinetobacter sp. YH12049
CTCAGTGCAAGGAGTTTTGATAGCCAAGTGAATGAAATTCATGCACGTGTAGCAGTCCTCAACAGATTTACGGAATTAGGTCGACCACTTACCCAAGTTACGCCTTAAATTTGGCTCAATTAGGGGGGCTTTGTATTTCAAATCTTTGTGCAACAAAGCCGTGAGTTATTACAAAAAAAACTTGTTGTTGGTGAAACAATAGGGATGTTTTCAATTATTGAAACTTCTTTATCTAAACAACAACTAATTCAACATTTACAGCCTTTTTTACAGGCAGAGCTACCTAGTGAGGAGCTAGCTTTATTTAGATTTTATGATCCAGCAATTATTAAAATACTTAACAAAATGTTAGATGATGAAAGTTATATGGTTTTATTAAAACCAATTAGTAATTGGTGGTATCAAGAATTCGATAGTACTTTGCATAATATAGTGAGTCTTTGATATGACAATAAAGTTTACTCAAGAGCAGATTGATATATTTTCAAATAGCCGTGAAGAAGATTTAGCTCTATGGAATTGGAATAGATTGAAAATGAAATTTCCTTTTTTTTCTGAAAAATATTTTAATAATGATGAAAAAAGAGGTGTTGATTTTTTATTTATTGCACAGGGGCGTGTAAAGAAATATTTAAATGGAATGGAAGAAGATGCTGACTATAATAAGTGGTGTGCGGTATATGGAGAAATTTGTTTTATTTTAAATAAGAACAATATAGATGATGATAATTGGAATAGAGGTATTTTAGAAGAAAAATTATGGCCTCCGTATTTAAGAATTGATGTTTTAGCAGGAATTGTAGAAAGTTGCTTAAATAATTCTGAATCTCAAAAATTTTATGCTGCTTTGGAGAAAGAAACATGGCAGTAGCAGCAGATATTGGTAGTCTAGGTGGATGGGGAACAGCCATAGAAAAAGCGGGTGAAGCTGCTAGAGTTGGAGCGAGAACTAATCCGGTTGGTGCAGTATTGATCGGTATATTAACTCCATCTACATTGGGTGATAGTACTATTACAGGTGCTTTAAATAGTGCATTAGAAACAGCAGAGGAACAAATACAAAGAGAGAAAGGAAATATTTCTGATTATCAAAAAGCACTAGCATTACAAAATATTAAAGATGAAAGAGATAAGTTAAATAGAACTTGTAATCCTAATAATTCTAATTGTAATAAACAAAAGCATAATGGTCGAATTCAAGCACAAAATGGTGCAAAAACAAACCAGATGATTGTTACAGCAACTGAGGCTAATTCAGCATGGGTAGATTTACCTGCTCCACCTTCGTTAACTTTATGTAAATTATATGCAAAATCAGTTCGGGTACAAATGATAGGTTTAAAAGGTCATAGTCCGGATAAGAAAAAAGGGCAGAAAGTTGATTATGAGAAAGGGGGGCGACAACGGCATATAATAATTTAGTTTCTTGGATGACAAAAAATACTCCAGGTGGGGTAGGTGTTAGTAAATGGAGTTTTAGTTTTGATGGAACTCATAAGCAAGATCGAGTTATGGGTGATTCAAGGCGAATTGATATTGATATCAGAACAGGATTAATTCTAAAGAGTGCTTAAATGAAATATAAAACAGAAGAAATAATTAGTTTTTTTAAAAAACATCCAAAGTATCCTTTTAATAATTATTATGTTAATTATGATGAATATTGTGCTGCTAGATTAATGATCTTAAATATTGTGAAAGCTTATATTCCTAAAGATGAAATAAATAATTGGGAATTTTCATCAGATTATTATGATGCAAGACGGAATGATCCAGATGCTTTTTATTCTCTATTATCATGTGTGAATCATAATAAAGAACAGGTATTTTTCTTTGCGATAGTTGATGATCGAGAAGAATCTTCAGATTATAAGGACATCGTGATTAATGTTGAAAGAGATGATTCATATGGTGATAAATGGAGAGATAATTCACCTATGGATGATTGGTATAGTATATTTCAAATTACCTTAAATCTTAAAAAAATAATAGATTATGCGAAACTTGATCAGTTACTTAATTTATATTTTAAGAAAAAATTAAATTTTAATGAGCTTTATATACTGCAAACTGATTAAAACTTGTTCGTAAATCATTTTTTATTCACTATTAACTCCAGCAGTTAAATTGAATCTTAGCCCTAGTTTTTTATCTTGGTTAGATCGGAAATAATTTTATCACTAGCCTATAGGTAAACGATAAAAAAGCGATTATTTAACTATATTTTAATAGCCAAATGATCGCTTTATCACTGTACTCTCTATTGAAAGTCTTTAACATAAAATCTCTTATACGAAATTCATTCAATTGTAAGCCCAAAATTGAAATGACCGCTTTTAGAATACTTATCTTGAGAAAGGATGTTTCTTATATCTTGCACTTGAATAATTAGATCGGGCCATAACTCAAGTTTATAAGTAATGAAGCCTTGCATATATTATGGTTTAGCTTGGAGGCCTTCTACAAATTGTAAAACAATCTCAAGCTCAGAAATATTCTGGATTTGATCCAATGGAATGCCTTTTGTTATTTTATTTGGAGATTTCATAAAGTGTTGCATCATTGATATATCTCCACCTATAAGAGAATCTAGAGCAACTGTTATACGTATAAGTTTTAGAGCAATTTCTTTTTGTAATAATGAAAGTTTGCTGCAATCTATATTGGTTCTTGATAAATCTATACCAAGAATCATGGCAAGCTGATCATATGTTAGCCCCATTTTTTTGGCTGTTGCTAAAACAGCTTTAGCTAAGACCTTTTCGCTATTAGTCATTTGTTCGATTATCCGTATTACAAAGCGCTCTTTAGGTTCTACTACATAATTCGTACTGACGGTAGTGAAAAATTTTGAGCGTGGTATTTGTAATTGAATTGCAAATCTCCATTTTTTAATTTGTTTAAAAAGAATATATGATTAGGTTGGGAGAGTGCAGGGGGTGTTAAGAATTATAGGATTAACGGCAAGTTATAGGGGGTCATATAAAAAAATGAAATAATTTTAGCTTTTATTTTTTAATAAAATGAGTTGGCTGACAATTTCATTCGCATCTAATTCTAAAGCTTCACAATAATGAATAAATTCAAAAATATCTAATTTTCGATCACCTGTTTCCACTTTCCCAACAAATGAATAAATGATGCCTAAACGCTCTGCCAGCGCCCTTTGGGAAAGTCCGAGTTCATTTCTCTTTTGAATGAAAAGCTTACGCAGCCAAACATACTCATCTGAGTGAATTGATAAAGTAATATTATTCATTGCACCTATAATAGGTGCGTGTTGGGATGCACCTGTTTTGGGTGCAAACTTCACTAATACATTAATAATATGTAATTTTTATCCTTAATACAGATAATTTTATTTAAGGAAATAAATTCATATATCAAAAAAAGAGGGCTGAAATGGGGAAATTTAATAAAGGGAAACAGGGCGTTAAAAATTTACTGTTGCTATCTAGTATGACTTTGGCACTTCATGTAAGTGGTAATGCTTATGCAGGCATAGCACCTGAAGTAAAGCCTAGTAAAAACAAGACAAGTAGTCTGAAAAAAATGGTTTCTAAGAAATGTTTAGATAATTTAATTATTAGTGATGATGGAAATATGAGTCTTCCTTCAGGATGTAATTTTTCATTTAGTGAACTATATGCTCATGATCAGTTTTTCAGGGATAGAGTTATTAAGGCATTTAAAGCGTCTCCATTTGATGGACGTTTCTTTGATATAGAATCTCCTGCTGAGATCACTGAGCCGCCAGGAGATAATGATGATAGTTGGTCTGTTTTACTTGAAACAGTATCCAACGAAAAGGACATAAGAGCACAAGTTTTTGCTGTTCCAAATATCAATGAACTCACTGTAATTATAACGGACAGAGGGATTGGCAATAAAAAATGTAGTTATGGTGTATATGGAGATATTCAGGAAAGAAATGAATGAACCGTACCGGGTTTGTCGGAGACTTTTTTATTTAAGTTAGGCCACCTGACCTAACGGGTTAATCTTATAATCGTACATTGCTTCAAGCTCAAAAGACGATACATAACTCAGCGCATCAAGCACCATATCTGTATTCTTACGTGTTGATACTTTCCAGCCAACAATTGCACATGAAAAAACATCAATAATAAATGTGGTTTAGACCCAATCTGAATGAGTTTTAATATATGTGAAGTCAGCGACCTGAGATACCGTCTTGGTAGTCAATCAGGTTTTGAGATTATTCGGCTAATAAATAATCTCTTTGATAGGCAGTCTGATGTTTTAAAACGCTATAACACAGACTCTGTACACGACAAATTTCATAGGATCCTTGTCCTATCAGGCTTTTTCTTTCTTAAAATTGCTAGCACTTTCTTAAATTCTTCTTTTTTTCCAAAACCAATCAAACGTAGAATAGCCATTTGAAC
>NZ_VOZH01000084.1:0-4261 GCF_013419875.1 Acinetobacter sp. YH12049
TGTTCAAATGGCGATTCAGCGTTTAATTGGTTTTGGGAAAAAAGAAGAGTTTAAGGAAATTTTGGCAATTTTAAGAAAGCAGAATCCTGATAGGATAAGGGTTCTGTGAAATTTGTCGTGTACAGAGAAAAATTTTACCAAGATCATTGCCAATCATAACAATATCAGTGGCAATGTCGATTTTACGACTGGGAAAAACATCCAACTCCTCAATAACCAAATTTCAGGCGACCTGAAATTAAAGAAAAATAACGGCAATATTGTTCTAAATAATAATGAAATCGCAGGTAATTTGATTTGTCTTGAAAATGCGTTCTCAATTAATGGCAGCAACAACCAAGTCAAAGGTAATAAATCAGAACAATGCCGTAGTTTTTAACTCCCCCGACACCAACAAGCGAGAATGACGCTTTTGGCATTTCTCTGAACTGGCATTATTTTTATCAAATTAGTTGATAAAGAAATGAAAAAAATGTGAGATAAAACATTATTTTTTAACAATTCTGCAATACTCCACGCCCTAAATTTGTCTTAATTTCAAATGAGATAAACCTTTAACTGCAGTATGACTATAACAACGCAATAAGGGGGTGGCTTATGACAACAACTGTTGTAACTTCTTGGAAATACAGTTCTTCTTCACGTTACTTAAAAATTTTTTATGCGAATGGTTCTGGGGATCTCTTTTATCCAGTTTCACCTTTTATTTATGATAATTTACTTCGATGTAGTGATAAAACGGCATTTGTCCACAAATATTTAGAATATGATCTACATTTTTCACGAGTAAGCTTACAGGGTTAATCCGCTACAAGTTTAGCGCTATAGCAACAGTATTTTATTAATTAAAAAATATTTTCGATCAAATCAGGGCTGAATGCCCTGATTTTTAGTTGCGCCAAGTCACCATAAAGAGCCCTGCGCCCACCTTTAATGTCGTACTGATAAAACGATCATCCGCTTCAACACGTTGGATAAATTCAGCGACCTCATTGGCATGTGACAGCACATTGTCCACGATTAACACGCCACTTTGAGCTTGTATCAATTCAGCTAAATATGGCCAATACGCGATATACGCATCACGTTCTGCATCTAATAAAATAAAGTCATAACGCTGATTTAACTGCTGTAAAAAATGCAGTGCATCGCCATGATGAAATTCGATGTATTCGGATAAAGCTAAATTTTCCGCATACTGTTTAGCTTTCTCAATGCGCGCTGCATCAATTTCAATGGTTTCGACCCACCCTTGTGTAGACTGCGCAGCATCTGCTAACCACAGCGTGGAATAGCCTGTAGATGTTCCAATTTCCAAGATCTGTTTGGCTTATTTTAAGCGAATTTGCATAGCTAAAAACAGTGCAGACTCAGGCTCAATATTTCGGTAACGCGCAAGTCGGTGATTTTGCGCAGCATCGTGAGCACTAAAGTCTGCATAGAGTTGTTGCATATAGTTTTTAAAATTTGCATCCATGCTCATGATTCTGTCCTTTTGTTATTTCTTTCATATTTAAAGATTAAAGTACTAAATGTCTGCTCAGTGGGTTTCTTGGATCAGTTTAAAACGCGGAATTACTTCACCATTAATTTCAACGGTTTCCATAAACATCTCTAAGGGTCTAACCCACATGGAATAGTCATCATACAAGCACTGGTAGACCACAACTTTTTCACGCGTTTCACTATGGGTTGCAACATGAAAAACTTGATACAACTGACCTTTATAATGCTGATAAATCCCTTGCTTGACCTGCATGCCATTTCCCTAAAAAGTTCTCAATACAATAGGGTTGACTCTAGCATTGTCTTGCTTAAAGCGCGATGAATTCGTTTATTTTTCCACTATTTAACTTGCATTTCTCGATAATGACCCAATATTGACTGCATTCACATCGGTATATTCTTATGATTTAGAAAGAAATTTAATCATTTGATTTATAAAACCGATTAATTTTATAAAAACAAACCGTTTCACCTATTTAATGGTTTGTTCTATCATTCTCTCATCAAATAAATTTACTCCTCTGGAGACGTTAGCAATGTTAGATCAAAATACTTCTGCTCAATTAAAAACCTTACTTGAACGCCTTGAAGGCCCGATTGAAATCGTCGCGACTTTAAACGGCACTGACAAATCAGACAAAATTAAAGAATTGGTGACCGAAGTTGCTGCCTTATCTGATTTAGTGACTGCACGTTTTGACGGTAACAACAGCCGTGCGCCAAGCTTTGGTATTGCAAAAGCAGGTGAAACACCACGTGTATTCTTCGCAGGTCTACCGATGGGCCACGAATTCACTTCTTTGATTTTGGCATTGTTACAAACCTCTGGTTATGCACCGAAAGTTTCTGACGAAGTACTGAATACCATTAAAGGTTTAGGTCTTAAAACTGACTTTGATGTGTTCGTATCACTCAGCTGCCATAACTGTCCTGACGTGGTTCAAGCCTTGAACCTAATTGCGATCTATAACCCAGGTGCAACTGCAACCATGATTGATGGTGCATTCTTCCAAGACGAAGTCGAAGAACGCAAAATCATGGCTGTACCAATGGTATTCCAAGACGGTGAGCACATTGGTCAAGGTCGTATGACCTTGGAAGAAATCATTGCTAAATTAGACACCAACTCTGCCGCAAAAGATGCTGAAAAGTTAAATGCCAAAGAAGCCTTTGATGTTCTTGTGATTGGTGGCGGCCCTGCGGGGAATACTTCTGCAATCTATGCAGCACGTAAAGGCATTAAAACAGGTATCGTCGCTGAACGCATGGGCGGTCAGGTCATGGATACGATGGACATTGAAAACTTCACGTCGATTCAAAAGACTCAAGGTCCTAAGTTTGCTGCTGAAATGGAAGCACATGTACGTGAGTACGGTGTGGACATTATGAACTTGCAACGTGTATCTGACATCAAAGGTGCTGACCAAACAGCTAATGGCTTAGTTGAAGTGACTTTAGAGAATGGTGCAAAACTTGAATCTAAAACAGTGATTCTTTCAACAGGTGCACGCTGGAGAGAGATGAATGTTCCAGGTGAGCAAGAATACCGTACTCGTGGTGTAGCTTACTGCCCACACTGTGACGGTCCATTGTTCAAAGGCAAACGTGTTGCAGTGATCGGTGGTGGTAACTCTGGCGTTGAAGCAGCGATCGACCTTGCAGGTATTGTTGAACATGTAACGCTTGTTGAGTTTGATACCAAGCTTCGTGCTGACCAAGTCCTTCAAGACAAGTTAAACAGCTTACCAAACACCACTGTGATCATGAATGCATTATCTACAGAAGTGGTTGGTGATGGTTCACAAGTGACTGCACTGAACTACAAAGACCGTGCAACTGATGAAATCAAAACGATTGAATTGGCAGGTATCTTTGTACAAATTGGTTTGTTACCAAACACGGATTTCTTAAAAGAAACAGCTGTAGAACTTTCAAACCGTGGTGAGATCGTAATTAACGAGCGCAATGAAACCAATGTAAAAGGTGTATTTGCTGCAGGTGACTGTACAACAGTACCGTACAAACAAATCATTATTGCGACAGGTGAAGGCGCGAAAGCATCATTATCTGCTTTTGATTACATCATCCGTTCGGGTCAATAATTCAGTTTAGACAGAACAGCAAAAGCCAGTTTTCGAACTGGCTTTTTTTATGACTGAATATTCATGTCTTGTTTCATTTATAAATTAGCAATAAAACAAATATTTAACTCTATGACGCTTTTCACTTACACAATAATGAGCAAAACAAACCGTTTAAAACTTGTACAGCAGCTTATTTGCACATTAAGATAAAACAATCATCACGGATTGATGGTTGACAATAACAACAAGAATGTTGGTCAAATTCGACTAAATGGAGAAAAGCAATGCACTATCAATATCACTGTGCTTGTTGCAATAAAGTATTGGCTTCAAGCGATAAAGAATGTTCCGAATGTGGCTCGCATAATATCCGTAGCCCATATGGCTTTTGGATATTTTGCATACTCAGTTGTTTGGCTGTTGCCATTCTATTTAAGAGTGTCCAAGTGTATTTGCAACAGCACGATACTGAAGCGACAACCCAACTCAACATCTTTGAAGTACTCAAGCAAGATGGTAAAAATTAAGCTTTTTTACAACAGCCAAAGGCTTTGTTGCACAAAGATTTGAAATACAAAGCCCCCTAATTGAGCCAAATTTAAGGCGTAACTTGGGTAAGTGGTCGACCTAATTCCGTAAATCTGTTGAGGACTGCTACACGTGCATGAATT
>NZ_VOZH01000085.1:0-4201 GCF_013419875.1 Acinetobacter sp. YH12049
CCAGGCCTCAGCATTTTATTATGGTGATCCCCTGGGCGAAATGCGCCTGGTAAGCAGAGTTTTTGAAATGTAAGGCCTTTGAATAAGACAAAAGGCTGCCTCATCGCTAACTTTGCAACAGTGCCAGTTTTATTACGAACGTGTTTTGGGTGGACAACGGAAAACATATTTCATCGAAAGACCAAAAAAAGAAAAAACACTTCCTGTTGTGATGAGTGAAGAAGAAACCATTCGGGTACTACGCGCTATTGAAAACGTGAAACACAAGGCTATTCTGATGACTATTTATTCGGCAGGTTTGCGCATTTCTGAATGTATAAACCTGAAAATAAAAGACATTGACTCCAAGCGCATGCAAATTCGTATAGAACAGTCAAAAGGAAAAAGAGATCGTTATACCATTTTATCTGAGAAAACATTAATTATTTTAAGAACATACTTTATGGAATATAAACCAAAAGATTATTTATTTGAAGGTCAAAAAGGTGGCGCATACTCAAGCCGAAGTATTCAAAACATTTTTAAAGCAGCTGTTTTAAAAGCAAAGATTCAAAAGGAAGTTACTGTACATACCTTACGACATAGCTTTGCAACGCATTTGCTTGAGAATGGTACGAGTTTACGTTATATTCAATCGTTGTTAGGTCATTCAAGCAGTAAAACAACTGAGGTTTATACACATATTACCACCAAGGGAATGGAACAATTAAAAAGTCCGATGGATTTGTTAGATATATAGAAAGGATTTGTATATTTGAGCAAAACTTAACAAAAAGCACTATGAATATAAATCCTTTTGAGAGAGTAGAAACGAACGGTAAACGGTTGAAAACGGATTTGTCACTGATAATGAAAGGTTTAGCAAAATAAGATATAGTGGATATATACGCCATTTGGCGTATAGCCACTTGTTATGTGCCATTTTTGAATGACAATGCGAATAGATACAGACAAACAAATGAATTTACTTAGTGATAAGAACGTTGCAATAATTGGTGGTGGACCCGTTGGACTGACTATGGCAAAATTATTACAGCAAAACGGCATAGACGTTTCAGTTTACGAAAGAGACAACGACCGAGAGGCAAGAATTTTTGGTGGAACCCTTGACCTACACAAAGGTTCAGGTCAGGAAGCAATGAAAAAAGCGGGATTGTTACAAACTTATTATGACTTAGCCTTACCAATGGGTGTAAATATTGCTGATGAAAAAGGCAATATTTTATCCACAAAAAATGTAAAGCCCGAAAATCGATTTGACAATCCTGAAATAAACAGAAATGACTTAAGGGCTATCTTGTTGAATAGTTTAGAAAACGACACGGTTATTTGGGATAGAAAACTTGTTATGCTTGAACCTGGTAAGAAGAAGTGGACACTAACTTTTGAGAATAAACCGAGTGAAACAGCAGATTTGGTTATTCTTGCCAATGGTGGAATGTCGAAAATAAGGAGCTTTGTTACCGACACGCAAGTTGAAGAAACCGGTACTTTCAACATCCAAGCTGATATTCTTCAACCGGAAATAAACTGTCCCGGATTTTTTCAGCTATGCAACGGCAACCGATTAATGGCGGGACATCAGGGCATTTTATTGTTTGCCAATCCCAATAATAATGGTGCATTGTATTTAGGAATTAGTTTTAAAACGCCCGATGAATGGAAAAATAAAATTCCCTTAGATTTTCAGGACAGAAACAGCGTTGCCGATTTTTTATTGAAAAGATTTTCCAAATGGAGTGAAGTTTACAAACAATTAATACGTTCGGTATCAACATTTCAATGTTTGCCCACAAGGAAATTTCCTTTGAACAATGATTGGAAAAGTAACCGTCCATTACCCATAACAATGATTGGCGATGCTGCTCATTTGATGTCGCCTTTTGCAGGACAGGGTGTAAATACGGGATTATTGGATGCTTTGATATTGTCTGAAAACCTTACAAACGGAGAATTTACAAGTATTGAAAATGCCATCGAAAACTACGAACAACAAATGTTTGTTTATGCAAAAGATACGCAGGACGAATCGACAGAAAACGAAACCGAAATGTTTAGTCCCAATTTTTCGTTTCAAAAATTATTGAATCTATAAACAGTAAGAAAAAACGGCTACTAACAAGCAGTTTTGCAATAGTGGGGCAGAAGTGCAAAATTGAACTTGTGTGCTTCTATCAACTTTTGTACATTAGCTGCCAGTTTAAGATGGGTGCATTTGAGTATGCCCAAAGGAGCCCGCAAGTATGCGCAGGACGAAGCCAGTAGCCGCGCCGATGGTGGCGCGGGTCTATCTGCGCGTCAGCACCGACGCGCAGGACTTGGAACGCCAAGAGGCGATCACTACGGCCGCGAAGGCCGCCGGCTACTACGTCGCCGGCATCTACCGTGAGAAGGCATCCGGCGCACGCGCCGACCGGCCTGAGCTGCTGCGCATGATCGGCGACCTACAGCCCGGCGAGGTGGTCATTGCCGAGAAGATCGACCGCATCAGCCGCCTACCTTTGCCCGAGGCCGAGCGCCTGGTGGCCTCGATACAGGCCAAAGGCGCACGCCTGGCCGTCCCTGGCGTGGTCGATCTATCCGACCTGGCGGCCGAGGCCCAGGGCGTCGCCAAGATCGTGCTGGAAGCCGTGCAGATCATGCTTTTTCGCCTGGCCTTGCAGATGGCCCGCGACGACTACGAGGACAGGCGCGAACGCCAGCGCCAAGGCATTGAGTTGGCCCGCCAGGCCGGGCGGTACAAGGGCCGCCGTGCTGATCCGAAGCGCCGCGCCCAAGTTGTCGCGCTGCGCAAGTCCGGCTACAGCATCAACAAGACCGCCGAGCTGGCCGGGTACAGTGCGGCCCAGGTGAAACGGATATGGGCCGAGGTCAGCCAGGCCGAAGCGAAGCAGCACGGCGCGTTCGTGGAGGACGCATTGACGGAAGCCGATGCCCTGGCCGCTGTCGGCCAGGATGAGCGCCAGGAGGAAAGGGCATGAAGAAGCCGAACCAAGACGACGAGCCGTTTTTCATCACCGAGGAGATTGCGGCCGAAATGATCGCCGGCGGCTATGAGTTCGAGCTGCCGCCCATTCCTTGCACCATCCGCCTACGCGACGTGCTGGAGCGCATGACCGATGCTGAGCTAGCATTGCAGCCGGGCGAGATCGCCGACCAGGAGCGTGAACGCTGCCGGCGCAAGCCGTGTTCAACCTCATGATCTGGTCATGGTATTTTTCATGGCACTGAGCCTGATAGTTCTTGCAAATTGTTGTCACTAAAGGGTTTTGTGTGCTTGTTTACAATCGAGTGGGAGTGACGGGCACTGGCTGGCAATGTCTAGCAACGGCAGGCATTTCGGCTGAGGGTAAAAGAACTTTCCGCTAAGCGATAGACTGTATGTAAACACAGTATTGCAAGGACGCGGAACATGCCTCATGTGGCGGCCAGGACGGCCAGCCGGGATCGGGATACTGGTCGTTACCAGAGCCACCGACCCGAGCAAACCCTTCTCTATCAGATCGTTGACGAGTATTACCCGGCATTCGCTGCGCTTATGGCAGAGCAGGGAAAGGAATTGCCGGGCTATGTGCAACGGGAATTTGAAGAATTTCTCCAATGCGGGCGGCTGGAGCATGGCTTTCTACGGGTTCGCTGCGAGTCTTGCCACGCCGAGCACCTGGTCGCTTTCAGCTGTAAGCGTCGCGGTTTCTGCCCGAGCTGTGGGGCGCGGCGGATGGCCGAAAGTGCCGCCTTGCTGGTTGATGAAGTACTGCCTGAACAACCCATGCGTCAGTGGGTGTTGAGCTTCCCGTTTCAGCTGCGTTTCCTGTTTGCCAGCCGGCCCGAGATCATGGGGTGGGTGCTGGGCATCGTTTACCGCGTCATTGCCACGCACCTGGTCAAGAAAGCGGGCCATACCCACCAAGTGGCCAAGACGGGCGCGGTCACCCTGATCCAGCGTTCTGGATCGGCGCTCAATCTGAATGTTCACTTCCACATGCTGTTTCTCGACGGTGTGTATGTCGAGCAATCCCACGGCTCAGCGCGTTTCCGCTGGGTCAAGGCGCCGACCAGCCCAGAGCTCACCCAGCTGACGCACACCATCGCCCACCGGGTGGGTCGCTATCTGGAACGGCAAGGCCTGCTGGAACGGGATGTCGAAAACAGCTATCTGGCCTCGGATGCGGTGGATGACGACCCGATGACACCCCTGCTG
>NZ_VOZH01000086.1:0-4168 GCF_013419875.1 Acinetobacter sp. YH12049
CGCGGTCGGACTGCAAGTGATCTTGAAGCCACGGGCCCGTCCCACCCCGACATGGACCTCGATGCCCGAACGGACGTTAGATTTCGAGTTCTAGGCGTTCTGCGATGAAGGTTGGATCCCAGCCGGGATTGAAAGTGTCGACGTGGGTGAATCCGAGCCGCTCGTATAGGCCACGCAGGTTCGGGTGGCAGTCGAGCCGCAGCTTGGCGCACCCCTGCGTTCGCGCGGCATGGCGGCAAGCCTCGATCAGCGCGGAGCTGACACCCCGGCCCGCATGTGTCCGTCGCACCGCGAGCTTGTGCAGATATGCGGCCTCCCCCTTGAGGGCGTCGGGCCAGAACTCGGGATCCTCGGCCGACAAGGTGCAACAGCCGACGATGCCGTCGCTGCAACTCGCGACTAGGAGCTCGGATCTCAGGACGAAGGTCTCCGCGAATGTCCGGTCGATCCGCGCGACGTCCCAGGCGGGCGTTCCCTTGGCGGACATCCACGCCGCAGCGTCGTGCATCAGCCGCACAACCTCGTCGATATCACCCGAGCAGGCGACCCGAACGTTCGGAGGCTCCTCGCTGTCCATTCGCTCCCCTGGCGCGGTATGAACCGCCGCCTCATAGTGCAGTTTGATCCTGACGAGCCCAGCATGTCTGCGCCCACCTTCGCGGAACCTGACCAGGGTCCGCTAGCGGGCGGCCGGAAGGTGAATGCTAGGCATGATCTAACCCTCGGTCTCTGGCGTCGCGACTGCGAAATTTCGCGAGGGTTTCCGAGAAGGTGATTGCGCTTCGCAGATCTCCAGGCGCGTGGGTGCGGACGTAGTCAGCGCCATTGCCGATCGCGTGAAGTTCCGCCGCAAGGCTCGCTGGACCCAGATCCTTTACAGGAAGGCCAACGGTGGCGCCCAAGAAGGATTTCCGCGACACCGAGACCAATAGCGGAAGCCCCAACGCCGACTTCAGCTTTTGAAGGTTCGACAGCACGTGCAGCGATGTTTCCGGTGCGGGGCTCAAGAAAAATCCCATCCCCGGATCGAGGATGAGCCGGTCGGCAGCGACCCCGCTCCGTCGCAAGGCGGAAACCCGCGCCTCGAAGAACCGCACAATCTCGTCGAGCGCGTCTTCGGGTCGAAGGTGACCGGTGCGGGTGGCGATGCCATCCCGCTGCGCTGAGTGCATAACCACCAGCCTGCAGTCCGCCTCAGCAATATCGGGATAGAGCGCAGGGTCAGGAAATCCTTGGATATCGTTCAGGTAGCCCACGCCGCGCTTGAGCGCATAGCGCTGGGTTTCCGGTTGGAAGCTGTCGATTGAAACACGGTGCATCTGATCGGACAGGGCGTCTAAGAGCGGCGCAATACGTCTGATCTCATCGGCCGGCGATACAGGCCTCGCGTCCGGATGGCTGGCGGCCGGTCCGACATCCACGACGTCTGATCCGACTCGCAGCATTTCGATCGCCGCGGTGACAGCGCCGGCGGGGTCTAGCCGCCGGCTCTCATCGAAGAAGGAGTCCTCGGTGAGATTCAGAATGCCGAACACCGTCACCATGGCGTCGGCCTCCGCAGCGACTTCCACGATGGGGATCGGGCGAGCAAAAAGGCAGCAATTATGAGCCCCATACCTACAAAGCCCCACGCATCAAGCTTTTGCCCATGAAGCAACCAGGCAATGGCTGTAATTATGACGACGCCGAGTCCCGACCAGACTGCATAAGCAACACCGACAGGGATGGATTTCAGAACCAGAGAAAGAAAATAAAATGCGATGCCATAACCGATTATGACAACGGCGGAAGGGGCAAGCTTAGTAAAGCCCTCGCTAGATTTTAATGCGGATGTTGCGATTACTTCGCCAACTATTGCGATAACAAGAAAAAGCCAGCCTTTCATGATATATCTCCCAATTTGTGTAGGGCTTATTATGCACGCTTAAAAATAATAAAAGCAGACTTGACCTGATAGTTTGGCTGTGAGCAATTATGTGCTTAGTGCATCTAACGTTTGACATGAGGGGCGGCCAAGGGCGCCAGCCCTTGGACGTCCCCCTCGATGGAAGGGTTAGGCATCACTGCGTGTTCGCTCGAATGCCTGGCGTGTTTGAACCATGTACACGGCTGGACCATCTGGGGTGGTTACGGTACCTTGCCTCTCAAACCCCGCTTTCTCGTAGCATCGGATCGCTCGCAAGTTGCTCGGCGACGGGTCCGTTTGGATCTTGGTGACCTCGGGATCATTGAACAGCAACTCAACCAGAGCTCGAACCAGCTTGGTTCCCAAGCCTTTGCCCAGTTGTGATGCATTCGCCAGTGACTGGTCTATTCCGCGTACTCCTGGATCGGTTTCTTCTTCCCACCATCCGTCCCCGCTTCCAAGAGCAACGTACGACTGGGCATACCCAATCGGCTCTCCATTCAGCATTGCAATGTATGGAGTGACGGACTCTTGCGCTAAAACGCTTGGCAAGTACTGTTCCTGTACGTCAGCAAGTGTCGGGCGTGCTTCTTCTCCGCCCCACCACTCGACGATATGAGATCGATTTAGCCACTCATAGAGCATCGCAAGGTCATGCTCAGTCATGAGGCGCAGTGTGACGGAATCGTTGCTGTTGGTCACGATGCTGTACTTTGTGATGCCTAACGCCGCCATAAACGGCGACAGGGTGGCGCGCCTATTGCGCATAAAATGGCGAAGCCATGCGCAACAGGCGCGGAATCTCTGGCGTCCGGTTTGATGGCTTTGTTATGCAAAGGACTAGTCTTCAATGACGTGTAAACCACGGCGCTTTAAGTCCTCCAACGAATCCAACATTCCCCTTATTAATTCAACAGGATGCCCCTCCCAGTCTTCAACAACGCCAACAATTCTCAAGGGTTCGCAGGTTCTATAGGACTGTGTTGGATTACCGGGAAATCTTTTGTTCGTAAGATTCGGATCGTCTTCGAACGGTCCTGTTGGCTCAACTATGTATATGTAGCCGCGACCCTCGAGGCCAGACAGTGACATAGCAAGTTCAGCTCCCCAAACTGCTGGCTCCATCAAGGCTGAAAAGTAGATGTGCTTAAGAATACGACCGTCCTCGAAATGAGAGATGAACCCTGTGGTTAGCAAGTCACCAATCGCCAAATTGGCTTTGGTTCCATGATAGAACGGTCCTTGCACCTGCTTGTAATTATCATGAGAGATGGGAATCCAATCTTTTACCATTTTAAGACCCTTAATTGTTGGGATTTGGCTGCATAACTTTGTTTTAGGGCGACTGCCCTGCTGCGTAACATCGTTGCTGCTCCATAACATCAAACATCGACCCACGGCGTAACGCGCTTGCTGCTTGGATGCCCGAGGCATAGACTGTACAAAAAAACAGTCATAACAAGCCATGAAAACCGCCACTGCGCCGTTACCACCGCTGCGTTCGGTCAAGGTTCTGGACCAGTTGCGTGAGCGCATACGCTACTTGCATTACAGCTTACCAACCGAACAGGCTTATGTCCACTGGGTTCGTGCCTTCATCCGTTTCCACGGTGTGCGTCACCCGGCAACCTTGGGCAGCAGCGAAGTCGAGGCATTTCTGTCCTGGCTGGCGAACGAGCGCAAGGTTTCGGTCTCCACGCATCGTCAGGCATTGGCGGCCTTGCTGTTCTTCTACGGCAAGGTGCTGTGCACGGATCTGCCCTGGCTTCAGGAGATCGGAAGACCTCGGCCGTCGCGGCGCTTGCCGGTGGTGCTGACCCCGGATGAAGTGGTTCGCATCCTCGGTTTTCTGGAAGGCGAGCATCGTTTGTTCGCCCAGCTTCTGTATGGAACGGGCATGCGGATCAGTGAGGGTTTGCAACTGCGGGTCAAGGATCTGGATTTCGATCACGGCACGATCATCGTGCGGGAGGGCAAGGGCTCCAAGGATCGGGCCTTGATGTTACCCGAGAGCTTGGCACCCAGCCTGCGCGAGCAGCTGTCGCGTGCACGGGCATGGTGGCTGAAGGACCAGGCCGAGGGCCGCAGCGGCGTTGCGCTTCCCGACGCCCTTGAGCGGAAGTATCCGCGCGCCGGGCATTCCTGGCCGTGGTTCTGGGTTTTTGCGCAGCACACGCATTCGACCGATCCACGGAGCGGTGTCGTGCGTCGCCATCACATGTATGACCAGACCTTTCAGCGCGCCTTCAAACGTGCCGTAGA
>NZ_VOZH01000087.1:0-4029 GCF_013419875.1 Acinetobacter sp. YH12049
AGATTTTTTATTTTCATTACTTCTTTTATTTAACATTTCTTGTCCTAAATCTTTCCAAATTTGCCACTTCATATCATTTGGATCAATTTCAGCAGTTTTTATAAGTACTCCAAGCAATTCAGCAGGATCACGCTGATCTAGCTTAGCAATCTCAAAAAGTGCGCCTAATTGGATAAGGTGGCGTGTACGAGCTTTACGTTCAGCTTCCTTTTCTGCATTCAATAATTTTCTAACAGCAACTTTTTGCTTATTTGCTCGATCTATGGCTTTTTCAGCTTTGATCAAGGCATTAATTTTTTTCTCTTGGTCAGATGTTCTGTACTGAATTTTGGCTAATTCAAGTAAAAGTTTTTGTGCATCACTAGGGTTCTTTAAAGCAGAAATATAGGTGATTTTTTCAGACAGCCAATCATTATTCATATTCAATTCCATTAATTCAGATACCGCAAAAGTACAGGCTTAATTCTCAAAGAACGATAACAAAATAATTACGTCAAATGTACGCAATTTTGTTAAAGTCGTTCTAGAGATTGTTGCCTGCACTTCCATCAAAAATTTGATGGCGCGCTTAGACGTTTCTCAATTTCATTGAGAAACCTAAGCACGTTAGGGACTTCATCCCTAAAACCCTGAAACTTATTTTTTTCGTTCAATTGAAAATTGAATGAAAAAAATAAGTACCAAAGCTAGGAGCAACAGCATGCAACTAAAACAGGTATTGGGAAAAATCAAAGATATTACTTTTGGCGTGATCGCAGCACCGCTAATCATCATCATTATGATGTGGGCTTCGATACTTGATCAAAGAGCGTTTAAGAAAGAGCGCAACCGAAAAAAGGAACAGGATAAAACCTAATGGCGATTGCTCGTTTAAGTGTCAAAGTCGGTAAGGCAGGTAAAGCAGCACCGCATGCCGAATATATTGATAGGGATGAAGAAAAGAAGCTGAAACAGGAACAGGCAGAAACTGATCTTGAACATAGTGCTTATGGAAACATGCCGAAATGGGCTGAACATAATCCGATTACCTTTTGGCAGGCAGCCGACCTTTACGAGCGTAAAAATGGCAGTACCTATCGAGAATATGAAATTGCCCTGCCTAGAGAGATGAATGCCGAGCAACGCCTAGAACTGGTTGAGGACTTCATTCAGTCTGAGATCGGCTCAAAATATCCGTATCAATTTGCGATTCATAACCCTAAAGCAATGGACGGCAAGGATCAGCCTCACGTTCACCTCATGTTTAATGAACGTCTGCAAGATGGAATCGAACGAGATCCAGAGCAATATTTCAAACGCTATAACGCCAAGAATCCTGAACGTGGCGGAGCTAAAAAAGACAATACGGGCAAGGGTTACCAGGAACGAAAAACTGATATTAAAGACCTACGCCAAAGATGGGCTGATTTATGCAACAGCCATTTAGAAAAACACCAAATTGACAGTCGTATTGATATGCGAAGCTACAAAGAGCAAGGCATAGAGAAAGAACCCGAAAAGAAACTATTACCAAGCCAAGCTAAAGACCCTGAAATCAGGGAAGCCTTGCAACAGTCACGTATAGCCTATAAAGAGCTTGAGCAACTAGATTTAGGCGACCCTAAAAAAGACCTGAAAGACCTCAAAAACAGCCCAATTTCAGATAAAGAAATTAAACAGGGTATTGAGAGCTTTAAGGCTGATTTTGACAGCTTTAAACAGCTTGCTTTGGAACAGTACAAACAGCAGCAGAAATTAGAAAGAGAGCAACAGAAAACAATGAAGTTTAGAGGGATGAGCCGATGACACCTGATGAAAAAAAGCTATATGCACTGATGGCAGTTGCAGAACAACAGCAGAACCTAGTCAATCAGGCCGTTAAAGAGCTTCAAATCACGAAAGAACACATTCAAAGCACTATTGCTGGGCAAACCCACCACACTATATCAAAAGCGGTAAATGAGGGCTTACAGGACGGTACAGCAGAACTTATTAAGACCGCTAAAGCGCTTGGACGCTTGAAAAACTCGATTGAATCAGCCAATGATCAATTTTCATGGAAGTTAATCACCACTTTCTTAGGTGTTTTTTCAGTTCTCATACTGACTATGACGTGGCTATTTGCATCTTATATTAAGCCTTTAGAGAATATTCCAAAGATCGAGAGTTTAAGGCAGCAAGGTATTCAGTTTGATATTCAAAGTTGTGCCGTTGGAGAAGAGTCCAAGCCCTGCGTCCGAGTGATGAAAGAGCAGTGTGGCTATGGGAAGCATGGGGATTTATGCGTTATTGACCCCAAATAGCTGAATCTGAAAATGAAGGCTCTAAGCACTCATTTATAATTTTTATTATGTTTAAAATTAGTGGAAGTTAAGGAAATTATTATGTTAAAGCAATCAAGTTTAGAAAGAACAGAGTTTAAGGAAGAAGAACTTGCGCCCATTAAAAAGCTTGATTTGAATGATTTGAAAGTTCCTATGCCTAAAAACCTTGATCAGTTACTGATTTGGACATCCGAACTGGCTCAATATAATTATGCTCAATTCCTTAACCAATCCGAACAGCTAAAACTTGTTGATGAAGACAACCTGGAAGAACAGGCGGAAATCAGTCAGAAGCTTAGGTTCTATAGAGGTAATGCGCTTATAGAAAACCAAATCAAAGATTTCTATTTGAAAAAGTTACTTGATCAAGGAGAGGCAACAGTCAAAGGTTATATTAAAAGTCCGACTAAGAAAAATACCCGATATGCTGTAATTTCTTATCATGACTATGATTTTGTAAGCTTTGCTACTCCAGAGATTCTTAATAAATTTCCAGCCGATCTCATCAATTTCGTGCAAAAGGAAACACCTAAGACATTAGCGGACATATATCCTGAAGAAGCCGTGTTCTTATCAGCTATCAAAAAATTTATAAAACCTTTTAAGGAACAGTATAAAAAATTGGCTGATAAGAACAGGGAAATTAAGGAGCACAATACAGTTGCTCATAAAATTTATATAAAAATTAAAAATAAGGAAGCAACTCTGCAAAAGCCAACAGAGTCAAAGCCTAAAGAATCTAATCCAAAGACTACTGAAAATAGTGCTGTCCCAGTAGAGATGAAGCAGGGAACCATTCAGAAAAATATGGCTCCACAAGAAAAGCCACTTACTGTGATTAAGAAGCGAAAATTTGCTTTAAACAAGAATAAGTAACTTGTAATGTAAAATTCTAAACAAAAACCCCTCTAAGTCTTGCAACTTAGAGGGGTTTTCAAGTAAATTCAGCGGTACGCAGTTATTTGATGGAACTAACATCAAGTAACGAAGATCATAAGGTTTGGCGACCGTTATGATTTCACCAAAAGGCTTGTACCTGAACTCTATTTTCACAATAAACAGTGTTTATATCAAGCCTCAAAATGATAAGTCTTCGTTAATTCGTGTTTTAAACCATCAAATAAGCATCCTAGATCGAGCTTTGCCCGCTTCTGCGTGTCCGTTTTACGGTCGGCATGCAGTACGTGTGGTAGGAATAAGTGTCACTGGCGTATTGTAGCTATAGTCGAAAGGCTAAACCGCTTACAGGGGAACTTCACATAGGCGGAGCGTTAGGAGTAGTTACATAGGACTTGTTAAGTTGTACGTTGGGGAAACCCTCGCAGAGATACAGGCAATGTAACGACAGGGAGCGCGTGGAGCGAGGTGCAAGACTTTGAGTCCTTGTCTGCATAGTCAGCAAAGCTATGTGCGGATACGACCGATATACGTGGCTCCGAAGCCAAATATATACAGGTAAATCGGCAATACTTAGGGGATATGTCATTTTTTCAAATGGCTGCCCTTAGGGTGAGTATTGCCGAAACTCTCTCAACCGTTTCCAAAGCCAAAGCACGAAGTGCGACGCTTTGGAGGCGAGTTGAGAAGTTGAGAGCACTTGCTTTTAGCTTTTATTGTGTTTAGTAGTCGAGGTAGTTGTTTTTACTTTTCTGCTTAGGCTATTCAGTTGAATGTTAAGAGAAGTCGTAACGCTAAGCCTATTAACACGATACCCATAAAAATTTCG
>NZ_VOZH01000088.1:0-4011 GCF_013419875.1 Acinetobacter sp. YH12049
GCCTATTTAAGTGATGTGCTGAAAAGGCTGCCGACACACAAAGTGACCCAAATTGAAGAATTGCTGCCGCACTGCTGGAAACCTGAATCGAATTAAAAATTGGTATGGGATTCAGCGGACGCTTACGGCAAATCCCATTGAGTCCCCTAATTAAACGCAATTGTCCAACGCCAAAGCGGATACCGTATGAGCTCCCTGAATCCCACCCTAATTACCTTTCTCTTTTATATTGTCGCCATGGTCGTGATCGGTTTACTTGCATACCGTGCGACCAGTAACTTTTCTGACTACATTTTAGGTGGCCGCCGATTAGGGAGCTTTGTCACTGCCCTTTCTGCAGGTGCATCGGATATGAGTGGTTGGTTGCTCATGGGTCTTCCGGGGGCGATTTACCTTTCAGGTTTATCTGAAATGTGGATTGCAATTGGTCTGATCATCGGTGCTTGGCTCAACTGGCTACTTGTGGCAGGTCGTCTCCGTGTACATACCGAAGTTCAAAATAATGCTTTAACCCTACCTGACTATTTCTCAAATCGTTTTAACGATAAAAAGAAAATCTTACGTATCGTGTCAGCTGTGATTATTTTGATTTTCTTCGCAATTTACTGTGCTTCAGGCATGGTTGCAGGCGCTCGATTATTTGAAAGTATGTTTGGTATGTCGTATAGCACTGCGCTTTGGATCAGTGCCATTGCAACGGTGAGCTATGTGTTTATTGGTGGCTTCCTTGCTGTCAGTTGGACCGATACCATTCAAGCGGGCTTTATGATTTTTGCCTTGCTACTTACCCCTATCGTGGTCATGTTGTCATTCTCTGATTTAAGCCAGTTCACTCTGGCACTAGAAGCGGCACGCCCTCAAGCCATGGATGTATTTGCTGACTTAAGTTTTGTCGCAATCATGTCTTTATTGGCATGGGGCTTAGGCTATTTTGGTCAACCGCATATCTTAGTCCGCTTCATGGCAGCTGATTCTGTTAAATCGATTCCCAATGCACGCCGTATTGGTATGACATGGATGACGCTCTGCCTCGGTGGCGCAGTTGCAGCAGGCTTCTTCGGTATTGCTTATTTCCAACAGCATCCAGAACTGGCAGGTGTCGTTACAGCAAACCCTGAAACGGTCTTTATGGAATTGACTAAAATTCTATTTAACCCATGGGTGGCAGGTATCGTATTGGCTGCGATTTTAGCTGCGATCATGAGTACCTTAAGCTGTCAGCTTTTAGTCTGTTCAAGTACCTTAACTGAAGACTTTTATAAATCATTCTTACGTAAAAATGCCTCACAAAAAGAATTGGTTTGGGTCGGCCGTTTCATGGTGTTAATGATTGCGTTGCTTGCGATCTATATGGCGGGTAATCCTGACTCTAAAGTCCTTGGTCTCGTCGCATATGCATGGGCAGGCTTTGGTGCTGCATTTGGCCCACTGATTATCATGTCATTGTTCTGGAAACGTATGACATTGAACGGTGCTTTAGCCGGTATGGTGGTTGGTGCAGTCATGGTCATTCTATGGAAAAACCTGTGGGGCGATACAGGCGTTTATGAAATTATTCCGGGCTTCATCTGCTCACTACTTGCAATCATCATTGTAAGCTTAATGGGCAAAGCACCATCTGCTGAAGTCACTGAAAAGTTTGAAGAAGCAGATCGTATCTATAAAGAAAGTATTTAAGACCAATAGCACTTAAATTTAAGCTCTAAGTTTTAATATCTGCAAAAAAGGACGCCTAGCGTCCTTTTTTGTTTTTTATCATGTCATCCATTTTGATATTACTTAGATGTTTATTCACATCTGTCCCAAATGTACAAAATATAAAAATGCCCACAACACGTTACATGTGTGGGCTAATGTCTTTACTACGTCATATTAACTTTGACGATTTAATAAAAACTGCGTGATCTTGTGTAATTCTGCCGCATCTTCTGCAAAATAATCCAAAGCTTGAAGTGCTTGTGCATGTAATTCTTCTGCATATGCTTGCGCTTGATCAAGGCCCATTAACGCAGGATATGTGGATTTATCCACTTGTTGATCTTTACCCGCTGTTTTACCCAATGCTTCAGTGTCAGCAATAATATCTAAAATATCATCTTGCACCTGAAAGGCTAAACCAATCGCAAGACCAAATTCACGGAGTTTAGGAATGGCTTGATCTGTGCCATTAAATATTGTCACTGCCGCCATCATGATTGCGGCAGAAATTAAAGCACCAGTTTTATTTCGATGAATATTTTCTAGTTCATCCTGACTGACATGCTTGCCTTCCGCTTGTAAGTCTAGAACTTGGCCATTGACCATTTTTGAAGTTGCAGTCGCTAAAATTTGCATTTGCTTTAAGATGATTGGTGCTTCAACGGCTGGGCCTTGATCAAAAAGACGACTACCTAAAACTTCAAATGCCATCGATTGTAAAATATCGCCAGCAAGTAAGGCCGTATCTTCACCAAAAGCCACATGACAAGTTGGTTGACCACGACGAAGTAAATCATTGTCCATACACGGCAAATCATCGTGTGCCAATGAATAGCAATGAATAAATTCAATTGCCACCGCAGCACGGCGTACTGCTGCAAAATTGGTATTGGGTTTTAATGCTGCTGTTGCATAACAAAGTGCCGGTCGAACACGTTTTCCACCCAACATCACAGCATGATACACCGCCCCTTTTAAGGGTTCTGGAATTGAAAATGCATCAAGCGCTGTCAGTAAATCCTGCTGAATACGCTGCTGCGCTTCTGTCAGGGCATGTGTGGAAACGTCTGTTAAAGAAGACACATTCACCTCAAATACTTTAAATATTTAACTGCTTCGTTCATTAGCAAATCGACTGCCAATGTTTTCTGTCAATTTTGACCTGTTGCATCATACTGCTTTCTCAGATCTTTCTCTATGTTACGACCTAAATCTATGTGTTTTTCCCACAGTCTGATGGTTTTTTAAATGTCGTTTCCTCAAATAGCGCCACATTTTGTCCATCATTAAAACAAGTACAATTTTTCGAGCCTTTCTTGGCTTGATACAAAGCCTGATCGGCACGTGCCAATGTTTCAAAAAATGACTCTGTACCATCCCACAAGGCCACTCCGCATGAGATACTCAGTTGTAAAGCCTTATCCGCATAATTCATCGAAGAAGCATAGATTTGCTCACAACATTGTTGTGCAATCGAACATGCAGTCGATATAGCCGTGCGTGGCAAAATCATTGCAAACTCTTCCCCACCCATGCGATATATTTGTGCATCTGCGTGTTGACTAATTTGCACCCTTAAAAGCTGCGCACTTTTTCTTAAAACCTCATCGCCAAATGCATGACCGTAGATATCATTGATTTGCTTAAAATTGTCTAAGTCGAGCATCATCAAACAAATTTCATCGGCTTGTTCAACCGCGAAGCTTTTTTGCCACTGAGAAAGGTCTAAATCAAAACCTCGTCGATTTTTTATCCCTGTCAAATAATCAAAATAAACTTGTTGTTCGAGTTGTTGGTTATGTTTCAACAGTGATAATTCGAATTGCTTTAAATTTGTAATGTCCGCACAGCACAACAACACATATTCCAAATCGCCACCTTGTTGAAACTTTGGTTTTAGCGTGAACCAATAATGCCGTTCATTTTCACTATACATAAAGGGTTCAATGCTATCGTTCTCTAAACAGCGTAAATCAAACTCAGAACTTGTGGCTTTGGTTTTTTGCTGCATCACGGACACATGATTCAATACAATCTCTTGTAAGTCTGACTGAAATCGATGTTTAAATATTTGATTGGCGCATATCAGCTCAGCTGTCGCAGAAAATAACGCAGCAGGCATTGGCAACGCTTCTAATACAGCTAATTGTTCAGTAGGTAGGTCCGATTTTATCAAATGGAGCGTAAAAACTCTGTCCTTCAGGTCAGAGATATAAGCGACACGACATGAAGTGTCGTTTGATTTAACTAAGGACTATTTTCCTTGAGTTTTGATTGTTAATATAAGTACATGAAAACCCTTAAATTACGTAT
>NZ_VOZH01000089.1:0-3171 GCF_013419875.1 Acinetobacter sp. YH12049
GTGGAGCGACAATTGATGTAATTCGAGAATACATCCAAAACCAAGAAAGACCCGACTGAAAAGGCGTGCTATCCATCTCCATCTAAATCACAGATTATAGATGGAGAATTCCGCACATTTAGTTAAATTCAATAACAAAAATTAAATTACGTATCAAAAGAATGTTATCTACGCGCTTACCCATCCGTGGAATAGAGAATTCAAAAAAGATTTCTCCCTCATCTAAAAAATCCAACTGTTGTTTTAAAATCTCAATTTGTTTTAACCAAGCGTTCTTTTGTAAATCTTCCAATGCAAATTCATGCTGTAGTGCCAAAGCCCCCATAATTTCTTGTTCATTTGTATGTATGAATTGTTGCACTGAACCCTGATAATAACTACGTAACATTATGGTCTTCTAAGTTTATTTAAGCTTTGATTGTTTTAATCTTATATAAAAAAACCTCCCAAATGGGAGGTTTTTTTAACAGTTAAAGATTACTTCGAACCTTTAATCCCTGCTTGTAATAACAACGCACCTAAACCACCAATTTTATTTTCTTGTGGTTTCGCTGCTTGAGGTTTTTTATGACCTTGTGGGCGGTCACCTTGCGGACGAGCATGCTGTGGACGTTTCGCATGTGGCTTACGCTCACCTCGTTGTTCTTGCTGTACATTGTCACGACGTGGTTGACGTTGTGATTTCGCTGCAGCAGCACCTTCTGCACGCATAGACAAGTTAACACGGTTACGCTCAACATCGACATTCAAGACACGAACTTGAACAATTTGACCTGGCTTCACGACTTTGTGCGGATCTGCAACAAATTCATTTGCAAGTTCAGAAATATGCACTAAACCGTCTTGGTGTACACCGACATCTACGAATGCACCGAAGTTAGTCACATTCGTAACCACACCTTCAAGCTGTAAACCTTCAGTCAACTGCGCCACTTCAGTGATGTCTTCACGGAATTTCGCCGTGCGAAACTCTGGACGCGGGTCACGGCCTGGTTTTTCAAGTTCAGATAAAACGTCCTGAATCGTTGGTAAACCAAATTGGTCATTCACAAATTCTTCGGCGTTTACTTGGCGAATAATTTCAGTATTACCAATAATATCTTTGACTGTGGTTGCTTTCGCTGCCACAATTTTTTCTACTAAACCATAAGATTCAGGGTGAACAGCAGAAGCATCCAATGGTTCAGAACCATCCTGAATACGTAAGAAACCTGCTGCTTGTTCAAAGGTCCGCTCGCCTAAACGAGGAACTTTTTTCAAACTTTGGCGGTTTTCAAAACGACCATTTTCTTTACGGTAATCCACAATTTGCTGTGCAATTGATTTATTTAAACCCGCGATATAACCCAAGATTGCAGATGATGCAGTGTTGACATCGACACCTACTGAGTTCACACAGTCTTCCACAACCGCTTCTAGCGTTTTTGCCAAACCGGTTTGGTTCACATCATGTTGATATTGACCCACACCAATCGATTTAGGATCAATCTTCACAAGTTCAGCCAATGGATCTTGTAAACGACGTGCAATTGATACTGCACCGCGGATTGATACATCTAAATCTGGCAATTCATTTGACGCCAATTCAGATGCTGAGTAAACCGATGCGCCTGCTTCAGATACTGACACACGAATCAAGTTCAAGTCTGTATTTGCTGCCATCATTTCAGCCACAACAGCTTCAGTTTCACGGCTTGCAGTACCGTTACCAATGGCAATCAGTTCAACATTAAACTCACGGCATAGACGTGCAAGTTCAGCCACTGATCCAGCTTTGTCTTCTTTCGGAGCAAATGGGTAAATCGTGCTATGTGCAAGGACATCACCTGATGCATTCACAACAGCCAATTTCACACCCGTACGGATGCCTGGGTCTACACCCAATGTGCAACGTGCGCCTGCAGGAGCAGAAAGTAATAAATGACGTAGGTTTTCAGCAAAGACATCCATCGCTTCAGCTTCAGCAGCCAAACGTTTTTCAGTCAATAATGAATGTTCAATCGCAGGACGAACTTTACCGAGCCAGAACAATTTTGCAGTTTGTTTTAAGAAATCTGCACGCGCTTGTGGTTGTGCTGTTTCTAAATTGTATTCAGTATCAATACGAGCCAATGGTGCATCATCTTCACCATCGACTTTTAAGCCCAAGACATTTTCTTGACGGCCACGGAGCATCGCCAATAAACGGTGTGAAGGGACTTTATTTAAGCTTTCAGAGAAATCAAAGTAATCACGGAATTTTTTACCGACTTCTTTTTTCTCATCGCTTGCAACTAAACTTTTCAACACTGCAGTTTTCGCAAATGTCGCTTTTAGCTCAGTGGTTAATGCAATATTTTGTGCCCAGTCATCAATTAAAATGTGTTGAATCGCATCTAATTGGCTTTCAACATCAGCATAATCTTCATGACTAAAACCAGCTAAAGCTTCGGTTGGATCAACTGCTTCATTAAAGATTTTTTCAGCGATTGGGCCTAAACCGGCTTCTTTGGCTTTAAATGATTTACTGGTACGTTTTGGACGGTACGGCGCGTAAATCTCTTCTAAAGCATTTTTCGTTTCTGCTGCATTCACTCGAGCAAGTAGGTCATCAGATAACTTGTTTTGTTCTTTTAGAGATTCGATTACCTTTTCACGGCGCTCAAATAAATCACGCAGGTAAGTCAGACGTGTATCGAGCTGACGTAATTGAGTATCGTCCAGACCTTGCGTCACTTCTTTACGGTAACGTGCGATAAATGGAACACTGGCACCTTCATCAATGAGCTTGATGGCAGCTTCAATTTGATTTGGACGTACGGCAATTTCTTTTGCCAACTGCTGAACTAAGTCAGTCATCGTATTAGATCCCTGCAAGGATAAGTTCTAAAAGCCATGATTATAAAGACCAAGACCATAAAATCCACAATTGTTTTTATAAATTTATTCGTGGTTTTTAATGCCAATAGGACTTACGCATTGACTGATTCAAAAAAGTATTAAAATACTTTATAAAGTATCTGTGATCAGACGAATTAAACATGCTTCTACAGCAACTTGTATATTACCCATTTATATGGGCTTTCTCATGACAGAACCGAACTCTATTAGCTGCACACAACTTGCCGAGACTTATAATATCTCGCATGATAGTGTAAATCGCTTTCTAGAGCGTGAAGACTACACACCTCA
>NZ_VOZH01000008.1:0-114393 GCF_013419875.1 Acinetobacter sp. YH12049
TGCCATACTGGCAGGGCTTTCAATACTATTGAACACTCTTCAGTTGTTGTCAGAGTATTCGTCTGATGAGCTGAATGCGATTGCTCAGATCGCATTCAATTTATAAAAAATGTGTAGATACCTATGCTCTTTGGGAGAGGGCTAGGGTGAGGGAATAAAAACCTCTCCCCTTGCGAAACAGTGTTTCTCATCTCCTAGAAGGAGAGGGAATAAATAAAGCATAAAAAAGACCGCACAAGCGGTCTTTTTTAGATTTGAAGATAAGCGATTAAGCTTGGCCTTCAGCAGCCGTTTGCGCACGTTGCAAATTCGCTTCGAATTCAGCATCGAAGTTAATTGGTGTAAGCAATAATTGTGGGAAGCTGCCTTTAGTAACCATATCGTTCACTGCTTCACGTAGGAATGGGAACAAGATATTTGGGCAGTAAGCACCAAGAATGTACGGAAGACGTTCTTCTTCAACGCTATCGATCAGGAAGATACCTGCTTGAGTAACGTCAACGATAAATGCAGTGTCACCCGCATTGTTTGCTTGAACGACAACTTTGAGTGAAACTTCGAAGTGTGTTGGATCAACTTTTTCTGCAGAAGAAGAAAGGTTGATATTTAGTTCAGGCTGCCATTCTTTAGTAAATACTTGAGCCCCAGGTACTTCGAAAGAAATATCTTTAGTATAAATACGCTCTAATGCCAATTGTGGTTGAGCTTGTTGTTCTTCACTCATTGTTTATTCCTTAATATGAGGTGACGATTTATGTTTAAAATTAAGATAGCATGCCGTCGAGTTTGCCTTCACGCTCTAAAGCATAAAGTTGGTCAAAACCGCCAATAAACTGATCATTAATAAAAATTTGAGGAACGGTACGGTGGTTGGTGCGTTGCATCAATTCAACACGTACTTCAGGCGCTTCATTTGATAAATTAATTTCTTTATAAGCCACGCCTTTACGCTCTAGGAGCTGTTTTGCACGAATGCAGTAAGGACATACAGTTGTTGAATAAATCGTAACTTCAGCCATGTTAATCTCCTAAGAAGCGCTTATTTGCTTTTAACTAAAGGTAAGCCTTGAGCTTTCCAGTTGCTAATGCCGCCGTCTAAACGGTATGCATCTGCATGACCGACTTGTTGCAATGCAGAACCTGCCACTTGACCAAGGTTACATACAAAAACCAACGGGCGATCAGAAGTTTTTAACTCTTCAATGTGTTTTGTAATTTGGCTATATGGAATATTACGGCTACCGCTAATATGACCTTCGCGGAAGTCTTTCGCATCACGTAAGTCAATCAATTGAGCATTTTTAGCTTTAACTAAAATCCCTAAAGATTGAGGTGAAATTTTGCGACCATTACGCTGGCCTTCAAGAATAAAGAACAGCACGACCAATACAGCCAGCGTTCCAAATAAGAAGGGGTGATTCCCCATAAATTCGAACCAACGTTCCACAATTCACCTAACTACAATTTTAAATTGCCAAGAGTATAGCCCATAAATATGGTGATCAAAATCACCCCTTCAAGGGCATGAACAGAATAAAAATTAATTTTTTTGCTGCGCTTCCGTGATTTCGTCGATCAGACGTAAATAACTGTCTAATCGGCGCGGCAAAATTTCGCCATTTTGAGCCGCCATTCTAAGCGCACATTGCTTTTCATGTTTATGCGTACAGTTACGGAACTGACAATAACCCAAATGTGACTCGATCTCAGGGAAACCTTGCTGAACTTTTTCCAATTCTAGGTGCCATAAACCAAATTCACGGATTCCAGGTGAATCAATCAATGCAGAACCTTCACCAAACGCAATTAAGCGCGTAGAGGTGGTGGTGTGCTGACCGAGCGCGGAGTTTTCCGAAATAATATTGGTTTTTTGCGCAGCATCCGGAACAATGGCATTTATTAAAGTACTTTTACCAACCCCAGACTGGCCTACAAATGCGACAGTTTCACCAGAAAGGCGAGCAGAAAGTGCGCTTAAGTCACCATCAGATTGGGTTTGCATGACCTCATAGCCCAAGTCACGATATTCTTGTAATAGCGTTAAGATCGGATCATTGTCTTTAAGCAAATCTGATTTATTTAAGACCAATAAAGCTGGAATATCAGCATCTGCACAGGCCACTAAATAGCGGTCAATCAGGCCTGGTGCTGGCTCAGGAAGCGGTGCAAATACAATCACAATCAGGCTGACATTGGCTGCAACAGGTTTCACTTTGTGATAACGGTCAGGGCGTGTCAGTAAAGATTGGCGTGGATGAATCGCGGTAATAATCCCTAAACCTGTGATCGGGTCAGCTTGCCACTTGACACGGTCACCCGTCACCAATAATTCGAGATTGGTACGGGTATGGCAGCGCCAAACACTGCCTAATTCGATGGGTTTCCAATGTGGTTCAGGTTCACCTGCTTGCACAATTGGTTTTTCAGGATGTTGGTCGGGTGTAGACAGCGCTTGAACTTCAAGTTGACGACCATAATGTTGGACGACCAAGCCTTCCAAATCTGCAGGAGTATCGATTTCTTCCTGACGAGATTTATGTTGCTTCTGAATGCGACGTTGCTGCTGTTCAGTCAGTCGGCGCTTACGAATTAAAGCCATTCATATCCTAAAAAACCATGAAAACTAGATGGCAAAAATAGCATGAAAGCAGGGTCTATTTACAGCGCAAGCCCAATAAATTTGCTACTATGTTCATTTTTACAGCCTAATAAGATTGCACATTTATGAGCAGCACACCTGATACACGCCTGATTTGGATTGACCTTGAAATGACAGGTCTAGATACAGATAACGACCAGATTATTGAAGTTGCAACAATTGTAACGGATGATAATTTAAATATTCTGGCGGAAGGGCCTGTGCTTGCGGTACATCAGTCTGACCGTGTGCTCAATGCGATGGATGAATGGAACACTCGCCAACATGGTCAATCAGGTCTGATCGAACGTGTACGTCGTAGTAAATTGACAGCACAAGATGCTGAACAGCAAACTTTAGAATTTTTGAAAAAATGGGTGAATCCAAAATCATCACCGATGTGCGGTAATTCAATTTGCCAAGATCGTCGTTTCTTGCATCGTTTAATGCCTGAAATGGAACAATACTTCCACTACCGTAATCTCGATGTATCATCAGTGAAAGAATTGGCGAAGCGCTGGCGTCCGGAAATCATGGGTGGCTTGAAAAAGAATGCTTCACATTTAGCGATGGATGATATCCGTGACTCCATTGCAGAGCTCAAATACTACCGTGAATATTTCTTTATTATGAATAAAGACTAAGGTTGTAAGATCGAAAAAGAGGCGAAAGCCTCTTTTTTTATCCGAGATATTTTCTCTATCGTTGATAGATGTTGGCTTGATGAATCTCGAGAAAATTTGCAGGCTGAGCCAAATCAGTAAAGCCAAATTGACGATATAAACCATGTGCATCCGCCGTTGCAAGCAACATGCGTCTTAGATCTGCGGAGCCACATTTTTCAAATAAAGTACTCACAATCAATTTTGAATAGCCTTTGCCTCGATGCTCGTCGGCTACATAAATATCGGCTAAATAAGCAAAAGTCGCATAATCCGTAATGGCACGACCAAAACCGATGAGTTCTTCATCGAGAAGTAAGGCCACGGCCAAAGAGTTTTCAATCGCTTTTTTCACCACATGCTTTGGAATATCTTTTGACCAATAGGTATGGCTTAAAAAGCGATGCACGGTGTCTAAATCCATTTCATTTTTGTCATCGGTAATTTTTAAATTATTTGGCAGAGGATGGATCTCCATGGCAATACACACTTGAGCTTTTGATCTATGGTTATATTTTTAAAGCAGATCTCCGTTCGCTGTAAATGTTTATTTTGATGGATTTAGACCTGATGCGGATTCAGCTCTATTGCTGATGTACCCTGAATTGCGTTTTATCAAAGAAAAAAAGCAGTGAATTTGCTAAAATGGCGGCTGATTTAACACTGCCTCCAAACCTATGACTGAACTGCTCCAAGATGATGAATATGACCGCCGTTTTGCTGGCGTAGCCAAAATATATAGTGATGAAAGTTTTCATCATTATGAAAAAAGTCATGTCATGGTGATTGGGATCGGTGGTGTAGGCTCATGGGCGGTCGAAGCTTTAGCGCGTACAGGTATTGGTGAGCTAACATTGGTCGATATGGATGTAGTTGCTGCATCGAATATTAATCGACAATTGCCAGCCATGAGCACGACACTGGGACATGAAAAAATTGAAGTGATGGCAGAGCGCTGCCGTGCGATCAATCCCCGAATCAAAATAAATTTGATTGATGATTATCTCACACCCGAAAATGTCAAAGAAATTTTGGCAGGTGCTCCTGACCTGATTTTAGATTGTATTGATGATGTGAAGGCCAAATTTGCCTTAATGCTACATTGCCGTTTTAATAAAATTCCGTTGATCGTTTCAGGTGGGGCTGGGGGCAAACTTGATCCACTGAAAATCCGAGTCGCAGATTTATCAAGAACAGAGCAAGACCCGATGTTAGCTAAATTGCGGACACAATTACGCGGCAAAGGCATTTGTAAAAAACCGAAAGAAAAGTTTGGGATTACCTGTGTTTATTCGATTGATAATCCATTTTCCAGTGCTGATGTTTGTCCAAGTGCGGGCTTACGTTGTGGTGGATATGGTTCAGCAGTAGTCGTGACGTCCAGCTTTGCGATGGTGGCTGTGTCAGAGGTGCTCAAAAAACTTGATGCAAAACGAGCAAAAGCATGACAGCTATCTCATTTTGAAAAAAATAAAGCACCGAATTCGGTGCTTTTTTTGTATATAGAATTAAAATCAGACACAATGTTGGAATAATTAAAATATTGATTTTTTTGGGGCTAGTATGTGGTTTTTACTGATACTAATTTTGGGGATGGGAGCACTTGCGTTTTGGATGTGGAAAAGACCAGATCCAGTGAAACGCGATCAGGCTAAAGCAGTTGGGCATGACTTGTGGATAGACCAATTAGATGCGCAGCTGAAATTCGCAGAACATTTAATGCTTGATGCTCCAACCGACTATGCGCGTGCCTATGAGTTGTATCAAAATTTGGCCAAACAGCATGAAATTCCGCAGGCCTATGTCGCTATGGGGCAGATGCATTTACAAGGCTTAGGCCGAGAAGTCAGTGTGGAAAATGCGCTGGCTTTATTGGAAAAAGCCAATAGTTTAGGCAGTGATGATGCTGCATATGTGTTGGGGCAAGTTGAAGAAGGTATCTATGGCGGTGTGCCCAATATTGAAAAAGCGCAATATTGGTATCGACATGCGATTTCACGCGGTCATTTGGATGCGCAATATCGACTCGCCGAACTAAACCCAGAAGATCAAACACATGCCGAGCAGCAACATTTAGATTTGTTGAAAAAAAATGCGGACGATGGACATGCCAATTCACAGTATCAATTGGCACAGTTCTATTTAAACCAAGCCACGCCAAATATTGCTCTGGGATTGGAATATTTACTGAAAGCTGCTCAACAAGACCATATGGCGGCTATTCAGCAATTGCAGCAATTCTATGCGCAAGGAAAGTATCTTGCGCAAAATGATGAAAAGTCATTGCAATATTTAAAGCGAGGATTGCTACTCGGGCACCAGCAGCAGTTGTATGAATATTATCAAGCAGTATTGATGGGTAAAATCGACGTCGATCAGCGTCAGCGGGTTTATCATGATCTTTTGCAGCAGGCCAAAGAGCACAAAGTTGCAGCAGCCAGCCGATTACTAGGCATTGCACATTTTCATGGTTGGTATTTGGAGAAGCAGGAAACTTTAGGTTTTCGCTTTCTGACCGAAGCTGCTCAACTTAAAGATGCTGAAGCGATTAGTCTTATTGCCGCACTGTATTTTGAAAAGTATTTGGTTAGTGATGATCCGCAAAAAGCATTTGAGTTATATCAAACAGCGTATCAATTCAAACCATTATTCATTAACCAAGTTGGTTTGGCCCTATGCTATCTACACGGCGTCGGTGTTGAGCGAAATATCAAGCAAGCGCAGCAACTTTTAGTTGAAGCGGCAAGACACTTAAATGATATGTCCATTACTTGTGTCGCCGATCAAAACTATGTGATTGGACGTTTTTATGCATTGCCAGAGTATCCATTAGCACATCGTGATTACTGTTTGAGTTATCTGGAAAAAGCCGCAGAACAAGGTTCGCAGGATGCTGCTTGGTATCTCTACCGTTTAGCCGTGGACAATATCTTACCTGATCTACAATTTGATGATGCTCAAACACAGCGGGCATTGTTGAAAGCGGCAAAATTAGGTCATCCTGATGCACTCACGCAACTAGGTCTAGTTAATTTAAAAGGACAATGGGGAACACAAGATTTCCAACAAGCGTTGCAGTATTTCTCGCAAGCGGCGGGATTAGGAAATGTGACTGCCTTGTACCAGCTTGGTGAAATGTCAGAACATGGTTTAGGTGTACAGCAAGATTTAACCCAAGCGCATAGCTATTATGCACAAGCGGCTCAGGGGATGAATGCTGTGGCGTTAACGCGATTGGGCTATTTATATATTCATGGCATGGGCGTAGAGCGTGATCTTAAAATTGCACAGCAATATTTGGAAAAAGCGGCCTTGCAAGGCTATGTCGAAGCACAAGAACAATTGGAGAATATTCACGCATTTTTAAATGCCAATTAATCGTGATGCAAAGCAGTAAGGTAATATGAAGAGACCTGAAGTTTAGTTTGATGGTCTCTATATTTTTTTAATGCAGAAATAAATAGAGTAAAAATAACATAAAGAATTAATGTGGAAATTTGAATTTTTACTTACATAAAACCCAACAAAGCAGGCAGTTTATGCCTAGAAAAATATGAGTTTTTTTGATTAAATACCCCGCATATTTTATAAAAATCTGATTTTAGATAATAACGATGCTGAACAATATATATTCTGCAATTGAAAAATTGGGCATTAGTCCACAAAAACGTGCTTTGCACATTCAATTTTCCAATACCACGCTGAATGAACAAGTATTCTTGCAACGTATTGATGGGGAACATGCCTTAAGTGAAGGTTTGAATGTTCAGCTCATCTGTCTCTCAACTTCTGCCACGCTCGAACTGAAACAATTTATTGGCACGCAAGTCGCAATCGATCAGGTGACCGATGCGGGGCAACTTTTTCGTATTACCGGGATCATTACTGAAGCATTTCAAGGCCAAAGTGATGGTGCATTAACGCTATATAAGTTGACCTTAGAAGATGCAACGGCACTATGGCATAAGCGTCGTAATAGCCGCGTGTTTATGAATAAATCGGTCAAAGATGTAGTCGAAATTATTTTTAAAGAATGGCAAAAAAAGAGCCCACTTTTTGCAGCGAGCTTAAGTTTGGACTTAAGTGGCTTAAAAAAAGAGTATGACATTCGACCATTCATGATGCAAAGTAATGAAACCGACTATGATTTTATTACCCGCTTACTACGCAGTGAAGGCATTCATTGGTTGGTTGATGAGGCTCAATCTTTTGTAACATCGTCTGCGACACCCATAGCAGCTCAAAAGCTACGCTTGATTGATGATAATAGTCAATATCAAGCTTTGGAGCGACGTAATATTCGTTTTCATCGCAGCAGCGCTACAGAAAAGCAAGACAGCATGACCAGTTTTATCGGTCAGCGCAGTCTGCAACCGACGTCGGTGCATGTGCAGCGGTGGCAGGCGGATGTGCTTGAACAGGACGAGGGTGGTGGTGCAGTACAAAGCAAGCACCTACATAGTCAAAATCAAGATAATGCGAGCTTAAGCTTAGAGCAGGCATGGCATGTGAGCCCTGCATGGATGCAAGATCTGAATGGTGAAGATGCTGCAACAGCTTCTAATAGTGCTCAAGTTGAACGTCTCAATCAAAATTTTAGTGATTATTATGCGGCTCAAGCCAAACAATTTATTGCTAAAAGTACCGTGCGTGATACACAAGTTGGTTATTGGTTCAAATTGGATGAGCATCCAGAGATTGACCAGCATAGTGGTGCAGATCAAGAGTTTTTGATTTTATCTAAGTCTTTTTATAACCAAAATAATTTACCCAAAGACTTAACCGATCAAGTTACACAACTGATCCATCAAAGTCAGTGGCAAGTCAAACAAAGCGATGCGGATGAACGCCAAGCCAATACCTTGGCTTTGCAACGTCGAAATATAACGACCGTCCCTGAATTTAATCCGCTCACACATCGACCAGTAACACATCCACAGCGTGCTAAAGTTGTGGGTCCTGCTGGTGAAGAAATCCATGTTGATGAATGGGGACGGATAAAAGTCCGTTTCCTATTTACCCGTTCCGATGATCATGGTCATGATGGCGGTGCAGGTGCGAATAATAATGACACAGACTCGGCTTGGGTTGATGTACTGACGCCTTGGGCCGGCGAAGGTTATGGCGCACGCTTCTTACCTCGAATTGGTGAAATAGTCGTCGTTGATTTCTTTGATGGCAACATTGACCGACCTTTTGTCGTGGGTCGTATTCATGAAGCGCAGCGTAGTCCCACTGAATTTGACAATAAAGGACAATTACCAGATACCAAAAAACTCGCGGGAATTCGTTCCAAAGAAGTGGCGGGTGAAGGCTTCGGGCAACTCCGTTTTGATGACACCACAGGACAAATTAGTACCCAGCTGCAAAGTAGTCATGGTGCGAGCCAACTGAACCTCGGTAAGCTCAGTCATCCAAAAGATAAAGCAGAAAGTGAAGATCGGGGTGAAGGTTTTGAGCTGCGGACCGATCAATGGGGGACAGTACGAGCTGGACAAGGTTTATTGGTGTCGACTTATAAACAGGAAAAGGCCAATGGTGAACATTTAGATGCAGAGATTGCAAGAACACAGCTGGAGACGAGTCATAGTAATAGTAAGTCTTTAAGTGATATTGCAAAGCAACAAAAAACAGATGAAATTGAATCTGTTGAACAGCTCAAAGCTTTTGCCAGTGAAATAGAAAAAGATATCGCTAAATTTAAAAAAGCCATTCTTTTACTTAACTCAGTGGATGGTATTGCACTTAGTACACCAGAGGATATTCATTTATCTGCAACAGGCATGATCAACCAAATTGCCGGTGATAGCATTAACCTGAGTACGCAAAAAAATATTGTGGGACAAGCTTTAGGTAAGGTTAGCTTATTTGCAGCTCAAGGTGGTATTAAAGCAATAGCAGCGCAAAGTAAAGTCGAAATTCAGGCACAGTCTGATGCTTTGGATATTTTGGCAAAAAAAGGAATTACGATTTCTTCTACTGAAGACAAAATAGAGATTAGCAGTCCTAAAGAGATTGTGATCACAGGAGCTTCTTCCCAAATTACTTTAAATGGCTCGGGAATTCTTGCTAAGACAGGCGGTAAATTTGAAGTAAATGCAGGGCAGCATCTATTTAAACCTGCATCGAGTGCAAGCAAGTCTACACAACTTCCTGCTTCAAACCCTTTGAAAGGTGCCTTAGAACTTCTTAAAAGTTATGGGGGGCAAGATTTCTTTAGTGGCACCGGTTTTAAAGTGATTGATGCTTTAGGTAAACAAGTTTCAGGGAAACTCGATGGCAATGGCTTTGCACAAGTTACAGGCATTGCACCGGGACCCGCGAAAGTGGAGTTTGATAAAGATCCACGCAGTGCGTGGGATCAGTCTAGTCACTTTAATCGCAACTATGATTGGGCGGAAAAAGTGGTACCAGGCGCTTCGGACTTTTTACAAAATACATTGGGTTCGTTGGGGCAAAATTTAACATCACAGTTAAAAGATAATCTCTTTAATTTAAATGCCGATTCTTTAAAAAATATCGGAAAAAATGCATTAAAAGATCTAGGTGGACAGGCATTAAATCAATTTAAAGACCAAGTCACCAACTCTGCACTATCTGCAATTTCATCGAAACTCAACTTGGGACTTTCTGCTTCACAAATGGCAAGTTTGGGTCAGGGGGCACAAGGCTTATCCAGCGTATTAGGTGGAAGTGGAATGAGTAACGGCATCGTTTCTGGGTCAACTGCTGCCGCAGTTCAGAACTCTCAAGCAACTATTGATAAGGATATTGTGGGTCGTAAAATTTCTTATTCTACACGTGCATTGACCTACACAGAAACGATTCGAGAAGGTGCGGTAACACCCATGAATGTAGCAGCTGCACCCGTGGCAGTGCCTAAAGTTACTGAAATAAAAGTAGCAGAAGTTGCACCTGCACCAGTGATACCTGTCCTTGCCAGTGACGATGATTGGGTAGATAGGAAGCAATATTCAAGCCCTTATCTCACTTATAGCGAAACTACACGACCGAAAAAGAACAATGGTTAGCATTTGCTAAAGCTAGCGTCAAACACAGTTTTAAATATTTAGAATTTGAGTAATAGGTTTTTACATGACAACTGATCAAAATGTTCAAAAAGAACAACAGACAATAAATAAGCCAGCCGTAGAACTGGCAATTTTTAATTTAGAAAGTGTGACGCATACTGAAGATCATAAATTTATAGCCCATCAAATTCAGGATTATTTAAAAGCGTGTGGAAATACCAGCCTTGAGCAGCTAAAAGCTAATGCAAATGTTCCGACTGTAGCGAATATCTTTGCATTATCTGGTGCGGTTTTAGATTTATTGCTTTTTGCAACCGATCAAGAACAGGGTGATGCTGCTGTGCAAAAATCTGCTTTGCTGAGTATGAACCTCATTGGGTTGTATTTAGAGCCGAAGGCTGAAGCGCATGTGCGTATGGTATTGCGTCCTTTGTTGGGGCTAATGGCTGAAAAGCTTTATCCTGAAAATGGCAAAACTCAAGAGGCCGATCTTCGCCGTATGTCTTTGCATCTGAATGCGCAGATTGCAGGGGAATTAGAGAAATTTCTGACTGAAACACAGGCCAAACTTCCCGCATTATTAAGTGGCGCAACAACTTTAGGCACGTCGATATTAAATACTTTTGCTGCGCCAATCCAAAGCGGGTTAATTTCACCAACCATTAGTTTTGGTGCAAGTGCTGAAAAACGAGATCCGGCAGAACAATTTAGTAATTGGGCAAAACCGCTGATTGATTTAAGTAAAACCAGCGCACTTGCCAATATGCTACCTAAAATAAGGAAAGAACAAACAGGCACGCTGCTACAAACTCAAGCAACTCAGGCATTGAGTTCATTTCCAAATGAAATTCAACGTCAAGCTAACGCAAGTCTAAAATACAGTTTGGCATGGCTAATTCAAGAAACCTTAAAAGCCATTAAAACTCAAGGTAACAAAGCCAATGCCAGTGTGCCGATTAATCAAACTGGCGAGCATGAGCAACATACAACAGGAGATACTTTAGAGTTTTTAGCTTTACAGGCTGACGCATTGAATGATTCGACTTGTTCGATTCCAAATGAGGATGCTACACCTAGTGATTCAGCAACTGATAACAGTATTAGTTATGCTATAGGTGCTGAACGGGTCAATCACACCGATTTTAATTTACCTAAAGTGGGTTTTAGCTTTAGCCGTCAATATAATTCGCAAATGCATGAGTTTGATGGCAGCATGATAGGCGCTCGTTGGATGATGCCTTTTTCGAATGTCATTAGCCAAAATAAAAATGGCTACTTATTTATAGACAGTAATGGGCGCAAGCATCAGTTGCCTGAGTCAATCCTGTATGAAGCATACACGGTGCCTTATGAAGGCTTTACGGTAGAACCTTTAGAAAATGAAGATTTGCTACTAAACTTTGGTTCAGCGTGGAGTTTCCATTTTCATAGTTTCAATGGCGGAAAACACTATCAGTTGATTCAGCAATTCAATGAAGAAACAGATGAAAAAGTTGCTTTAAGTTATTTACTATTTGAACAGCAGGCTTATCTGCAAAGTATTGATTTTCAATTGAAGAAAGCTAAACACCAGCTCAAGTTTGCCTTTAATGATCAAGTAAAAGTTATCGCTGCTTTTGTGGATGAACAGGCAGAGCCAGTGTCACGTTATGAATATGATACGCAAGGCAATTTAATTAAGGCTGTAGATCAAAATGGTCACGTGCGCAGCTATGAATATAATGATGCGCATCAGCTGACCCGTTATACCGACCGTACAGGGCGTGGGCAAAATATTCGTTATGAATCCAAAGAAGCGAATGCCAAAGCCATAGCAGAATGGGCAGATGACGGCAGCTTTAAGACCCGTTTGGAGTGGCATCCACGACTGCGCCAAGTTGCTGTATATGATGCTTATGATGTGCCGACCTATTACTACTTTGATTTAGATGGTTTTACCTATCGCACACGCTTAGCCGATGGACGAGAAAAGTGGCTCTCGCGTGACAGTCAAAAACGCATCACCCGCCAAATTGATTTTGCAGGGCTGGAAACTGAACAGGTTTATAATGATCAAGGCCAGCTAATTAAAATTGTTCAACCCAATGGCGGCATCATCCATTTTGCCTATGATGAAGCAGGGAATTTATCTGAAACCAAAGACCCCGAAGGCAATATCTGGAAAAAAGAGTATGATGCTGATGGTAATGTCACCAAGGAAATTAATCCTTTAGGTCATGCAACACAGTATAAATATAATAATGATAATCAAATTGTTGAAATTATTGATGCCAAAGGCGGTTCTAAAAAAATCCAATATAACGACCTTGGACAAATGGTGTCTTATAGCGATTGCTCAGGCAAAGAAAGCGCATGGGAGTACGATGAGGAAGGAACACTTACCGCACAACAATCGGCTGATGCGCAACAAGTTAAATATGTCTACAGCACCCAAGGCAAAGATAAAGGACAGCTCAAAACTATTGTTTATCCTGATGGACTCAAAGAACAATTTGAACATGACCAAGAAGGAAGATTACTGAAGCATACCGATACCAAAGGCTTAGTCACACAATATCGCTACAATACTGTCGGTTTACTCGAACAAAGAGTTGATGCTAATAGACACCAAATTGGTTACCAATGGGACAAGCAAGGTCGTATTCAAAAGCTGATCAACCAAAACCATGCAGAATATTTATTTGGCTATAATCGTTTTGGGCAATTGGTACATGAGCAAGCCTTTGATGGTGAAGAAAAGCATTATAGCTACAATGACAATGGTCAGCTGTTTCAAATACGTCAACCGAATATCCTGACCCAATTGGGTTATCATGCAGATGGCTCAATCGCTTCAAAAATCTATACGCATGTGCAAACACGACACAGTCAAACCGAAGAATTCGAATACAATCTAAATAATCAACTCAGTCAAGCGACAAATAAAGAAAGCCAAATCAACTTTTATCGAAATCCGCTCGGGCAGTTGGTACGTGAGCATCAGCATTACAGAGTACCCAACTTGAACCCAATGACTGCGGTACTGCGTTATGAGTATGATGAATTGGGTAATTTAAGCAAAACGATTCGTCCTGATGGGCAAGTTCAGACCAATCTAAGCTATGGTTCAGGGCATATCTATGGTATTGCATTTAATCAACAAGATATGGTCGCGTTCCAACGTGATGACTTACACCGTGAAACAGCTCGTATGTTGGCCAATGGCTTAATTCAAAGCAAAAATTATAATGATGTCGGTCTGCTGAGTTCACAAATTATTCGACCAGAACAAGAAACTGCAGGTCGTGTACAGCATCGAGCAGAACGGCATTATCAATATGATCAAAATTATTTGCTCACCCAAGTAAATGACAGCCGATTAGGCAAACTGACTTATCAGTATGATGCAATTGGCCGTTTAACACAGAGTCAAAGCTTACATCAAACTGAAAGCTTTGCTTTTGACCCAGCAGGGAATTTGATTGACCCAATTGCCACGCATGCATCTCAAGTGAAAAGCAATTTGATATCGCAATATAAAGGCAAAAATTATAAATACGATGCGCAAGGTAATGTGATTGAAACTAACCATGCAGGCAAAACATTAAAACTGACGTGGGATAACCTGAACAGATTGGTTCGTTGTGATCATCAGGGTCAGGTGACAGAATATGGTTATGATGTATTTGGACGACGTTTATACAAGAAAAATCAAAATGCGCAAACCCTGACCTTATTCGGCTGGGACGGTGACCTGATGATTTGGGAGTCACAGCAATCTAATAATGCTGATGAAAACTATACTAAGCATTATGTCTATGAAGCAAAGAGTTTTGTACCATTACTCCAAACAGGCTATACAGGCTTTATCAAACTGATTGAGACCCCAGACTATTCAAAATTCCAACGTGAACCTTACTCAATTTATAAAGACCCTGTATGGAAAACAGAAACGAGAAAGAACAAAGCAGAGCTAGAACGCGTTGCTTTTTATCACTGTGACCAAGTGGGAACACCGCAAACCTTAAGTAATGAACGTGGTGAATGTGTCTGGGAGATTGTGCAGGATACGTGGGGCAATACGCAGCAAATCAGAGCCAGTGACAATTTGTTAGAACAAAGTAATATCCGTTTTCAGGGGCAATACTATGATGTTGAGACAGGCTTGCACTATAACCGTTATCGTTATTACGAGCCGTACAGTGGACGTTATGTGAGTAAAGACCCGATTGGGTTGATGGGGGGCTTAAATAATTCAGCTTATGTCAGTGATCCGAATCAGTGGGTAGATCCGATGGGGTTGATGGGTGGGAAAGATAATGGATTATTTTGGTTAACTGATTCTGCCAGCGAGGAAAGCAACAATCAAATTAAGAATATGGTGCAACAATCTAGAAATAATCCAAATAATAAAACCCAACTAGAATTAATACAAAGTGATGCGGAAAAAGGGAGGGTTTTAAGAGCAAATACGCCTGCTGTAAGTCCTACAGAAAGTCAAAGAAATGATTTTCCTGTAATCAATAATAGTAGAGGTAGCAGTAACGGTGGAGTATTAGCAAAATTACTTCCAAATACTATGTCACCTTTGGCTAAAGATCCGCAACTCGCTCAGGATTTAAAGGCTCAAGGTGCTATGAGAAATAATAACCTAGGAGCTGTAGCCGTAGCGGGTTATGCCCCTTATGCTATTGTAGGTGGAAAAGAGGCAGCACCAGTGGTTTTAAAAGTAGGTCGAGAAGGAATAAAAAGTATACCGAGTTTATCGAAAACGGCTTTACAAAATGCGAAAAATATATCGGCAACGCCAGTGGGACAGGCTGTGGTAAAAACAACTGGTGGTAGTGTACTGGTGGATAGTAGTTTACAAGCAAAAGATATGTATAAATGTAAATGTTTACAATGGGATGGATCTAGATCTTTAGTTGCCGTTGGTACGGGAGCTGCTTTTGGAGCTTGGGGGGGGGCGATGGCACAAACAGCTAAAGTTCCATTTGTTGGTACAACGGGTGTGCCTACAGCCATTGCTGGAAAAAATACTGGTGGATTAGTAATTTGGGCAAATCAATTTGCATTACAACAAACATCATCTAGAGCAATTAATAGTAGCACCTCTGATGATAAGAAGCAGGATAAATAAAATGTTAACAATTCTAGTTGAAGTAATTTTATCATTTTTTATATCCAATTATGAATCTGAAAATTATCCTTATCTAGCAGGTTTCATAAAGGGAATAGTTTTAGGTATATCAGCTTTCCTCTTGGGGATGTTGATTGATGTTATTAATGATAAAATTATGGAAACACATTTGATAATATTATATTTCATTACTTGCATTGGTATAGGAATAATAGGAGGGCTATTTTTTATGTTTTTTACTTGGTTCACTAAAAAATAATACTAATAACATAAACGCTTGGTGTGACGGTTTTAAAAGCATAGGTGTGACGGTTTTAAAAGCATAAAGGAACCGATTAACTGCACAAAAGACATAAATTTGACCTACAGTTACTTTTAAAAGGCTTTGTTGCACAAAGATTTGAAATACAAAGCCCCCCCTAATTGAGCCAAATTTAAGGCGTAACTTGGGTAAGTGGTCGACCTAATTCCGTAAATCTGTTGAGCACTGCTCCACGTGCATGGATCTCATTCACTTGGCTATCAAAACTCCTTGCACAGAGTTTATCTCCTAATAATTTAATGCAATGCATCTTAGTTTCAACCAAACTTCGCCGATGATAGCCTGACCATTTTTTCCATAGTGTCCGGCCTAAACGTTTAATTGTTCGAAATAATTCATTCCCTCTAGCGAGCTACTCTTTGTATCTTTCCATGGTTTCGCATTTTTTCTAGGTGGAATGATCGCATGTGCATCTCGATCTAAAATGACTTGTCTGCATTGAAAGCAGCCCTGCAGGCAAAACATTAAAACTGACATGAGATAACCTGAATAGATTGATTTGCAGTGATCATCAGGGTCAGGTGACTGAATATGGTTATGATGTATTTGGACGACGCGTATTTAAGAAAAACCAAAATGCGCAAACCCTGACCTTATTTGGCTGGGATGGTGACTTAATGATTTGGGAGTCACAACAATCCAGTAATGAACAAACACAATATACCAAACATTATGTTTATGAGCCGAATAGCCTTGTACCATTATTACAAACAGGCTATGCAGGATTTATTAAATTAATCGAAACGCCAGATTACTTAAAGTTCCAAACAGAACCTTACTCAGTTTATAAAGACCCTGTATGGAAAACTGAAACACGGAAGAATAAGGCTGAGTTAGAACGGGTTACGTTTTATCATTGTGATCAAGTGGGTACACCACAAACACTAAGTAATGAGTTAGGTGAATGCGTTTGGGAAATCAAACAGGATACATGGGGCACTTCTTTAGGGATCAAGGCGAGTGAAAACTCACTTGAACAAACCAATATCCGATTTCAGGGACAATACTTTGATCGTGAAACAGGTTTACATTATAACCGTTACAGATATTATGAGCCACATAGTGCAAGGTATTTGAGTAAGGATCCAATTGGCTTATTTGGGGGGGTAAATAATAGTAGTTATGTAAGTGATCCGAATCTGTGGGTGGATCCATTAGGGTTGATACAGTGGACGGGCAGTGCATACCAAGTAAGTTTAGCATTTGCTAATGGGGGGGATTTTACCCTAACGAGTGAGTGCAAGAATGGGCGAAGAGCAAAAGTACAAATTTATGCTGGGGGAGTAGGTTATTCCAAAGGGCTTTCTGTTGGCGCTTTTGGCATGAATTCTGTAACGTTTGAAGATGGGCTTAGTAGAATTGAACCTGATGTTTTTAACGGGGATTGGGTAGATAAAGGAGTTGCGCTAAGCGTTGTAAAAGGTGTTTCAGTTGGTAATACACATATAGGAAAAGCTCGATCAGTAGGATGGTATACATGGATTACTAGAGGCTATGTGGCGTCAGTTGGTGCTACAGGGGGGGAAGCAAGAGTTACTAGCCAAAGGTTTGAGAGTTGTAGAAATTACACATGTGATGATACGTGTAGAGAGGAGATTAAAAGAAGAACTGAGGAAGCGAAAAAATATCCAAAGCCAGATCCAATTTATATTCCACCGTCTTCTCAGTGGTTTAGTGGATTTTAATATTTATTGAGGTTATCAAATGAAAAAAAGTGTTTTAGTTTTAATGGTGCTATTAATCTGTTCTTGTTCTAATACAAAGAATGTTATGAATGATATTAAAAATAATCAAGAGGATAAGCATAATGTTGAAATTAATGTTTTAAGTGATAATGAGAATTATGAAATAGCTATTAGCTATAAAGATTCAAATCCAAAATTATATATTCAGTATCTAACAGAAGCAGCTCAAGAAGGAGATCCAATAGCACAAGATGAATTGGCGGGCGAATATGCATTTGGAGAAAGACTAGAAAAAAATCCTAATTTATATTTATATTGGGAGGAAAAATCTGCTTTACAAAATTATAGTTTGGCTCAATTAAATTTAGGGTTGTCCTATTTGTTAGGTACGAATGGGTTAAAAAAAGATAATTTAAATGCAAAAAAATGGTTAAATAAGGCTGCTTTAAATGGTGAGGAGGTAGCGCAAGAGTATTTAAAAAGACTTGAAAATGGTGAATTTAACTCTAAATAACTTTACATTATTTGTGGGTGTCTTAAATTATTATAGGTATTATGTTGAGATATTTTGATCATAGTTTTTTTTGATGATATGTAATTACTAGGGTGTGTCCTCATTTGGCTTTGCACCAAATAAATATACAGGCTATACGAATCATAGATTTATAATTGCGTGCCAGTTTATCAAATCGAGTTGCAATAGCACGGAAATGTTTTAATCTCGCAAAAGCATTTTCAACTAAATGTCTTAATTTATATAGATATTTATCAAATTCCTTATTCGATCTCTTACTGTTTGATCTCAATGGAATAATGGGAATCATATTCTTGTTCTTGGCATATATTCTAATGTGCTCAGCATCATACCCCTTATCAGCAATGAGATAAGTTGCCTCGTCTACCGTATCAATCAGTTGTTTTGCAACTTGACTGTCGTGGACGTCACCCTCAGTGATTTTAAAATCAATCGGTAATCCATTCACGTCGGTTGCAAGATGTATTTTTGTTGTTCGTCCACCGCGTGATTGTCCAATTGCTCTTTCGAAACCATGCCGAGCTCCACTTGCATGTTGATGCACGCGTATGTAGCTTCCGTCAATGAATACCCATTCTTGATCCAAGATGCCTCGTAATCTAAAAAAAATTTATCCCACAATCCCTTGCTTGCCCAACGATTAAAGCGATTGTAAGCAGTTTGCCAAGGACAAAATTCTTGGGGAATATCACGCCATGTGGCGCCTGTACGCAGTTTCCATAAGATCGCTTCCATGATATTTCTACTATTCTTTGAACAGTAACAACCGTGTAATCGCATAGTATCTTGAATTTGCTGCCAGATATCATCGGTGAGAAGAGTACGTGCCATTGAAAAAATATAGAAATCAAAAGAGCTTAAAGGAGGATTTTAAGTATTTAAAACCAATTTTTCAAATGAGGACACGCCCTAAAATAATTCTTAAATGGATTTCTTAATGAGGCAAAGAAATCTATTCAAGAATTATCAATTTCGTATGATTGAATAATTGGTGAGTATACTAAGTTGGAAATTAGTATAGATAAAAGTGGAATTGATTTATCGGGATAGCTTTATTAAATTATCATTAAATACTTATTTGGTAATATAATATTGGTATGAATAAGTCTGCACCTAAAATTTATTATACAATCAATCATCATATAATTAAGTTTTTATTAATCACGATAATATTGGCTATTAGATTTAATTTTAAAACTCAATGATATACGTAAGAAAATAATAAACGAGCTAGAAATTAAACTTACTCTGATACAGCGCTTCAATGTTATTTAATGATCAAATATCTATTTTGACTTTTTTGTGAGTGGTCACAGGTTTTGTTCAGAGTGTTGTTAAACTCTATGGATAGACTTTCTCTGAATATCAAAAAAGTAGTGATGGACAGCATCTATTCATTGATTTCACTGGCATGGAATTTTCAGGTACAAAGTTAAAAACGTTATATCAGTATAAAGATATTATAGAAAATGGTAGTTAAGTGGTAACTCAAAGATTAAATAACAGACTTTTAATGAAAAGCCCCTCTAGGGCTTTTTATCTATAACTTAAGGCAACTGCTTTATCGGACTACCACCTAAAGCTTGCATCAAGATCACATAAGCATTGTATTGACTTTGCTTGGTTTGAACCAAAGACAGTCGAGCATTACGTGTGGTTTCTTGTGCATCGAGTAAGTTTTTCAACGCAATGGCACCATTTCGATAACGTACTTCTGTTAAATGTTCAGTCTTCTCTGCAAGCTGTAAATTACGTTCTTGTAATGCAACTTGTTGGCTTAACTCAGTACGATTGGATAGTGCATTTTCCACATCGGCAAAAGCCTGATACAAGGTCTGACGATATTGAATAATAGATTTTTCATAATCTAAATCACTAATCGCAAGGTCTTTCTTCATATCGTTATATTGCAAGAAAGGTAAACTTAAACTTGCACCCAAAGCCAAAGCTGGGTTTTGTAATAAATTACTCAAAGACGTACTGCTCGAACCTAAACTGCCAGTTAAACTGATTGAAGGATAGTAACTGGCTTTCGTTGCATCTTTATTTGCCAAAGCTTTACGTAATCTTAATTCGCTCGCTTGTAAATCTGGACGGCGAGACAACAACTCGGCAGGTAAACCTGCTGCAATCGTCGGTAATGCAATTCGAGGTAAACGCTGTGGCTCAGCAATATTCAGTTGCTGTACAGGCTGATGCAATAACACAGCCAATGCAGTACGTGTTTCCACTTTTTGTTGGTCAATTTGGCTTAAGGTCGCTTTTTGACTTTGTACAGATTGTTCCGCTTGCGTTAGATCTAAACCTGATACGGCGCCAGCTTTGTATTGCACCTTGACCAAGTCATAGGTTTTTTGCGTACTGGCTAAGTTTTGCTGTGCAATACTGTAGCGCTCATTTAAATAGCCGAGCTGCCAATATAGATTAGCTGTTGTTGCAATCAAGCTTTGAGCAGTGGCTTGCAGGTCTTGTTCAGTTGCTAAAGCTTCCCATTTTGCGGCCTCTGTCTGGCTAGCCAAACGACCAAATAAATCTACTTCATAACTAACACCACCGTTGAGTGACACACCTTTTGATGAATCATCACCTGAGTTAAGGTCAAAGTTATGTCCAGTTGAAACACTTGAGCTCACGCGTGGCCCTTGTTTATTTTCAGCCAAACCTGCTTGTAGTCGAGCTTGCTGTAAATTAATACCTGCAACAGCGAGGTCACTATTGGCAGCTAAAACTTGATTCACCAACTGGTTTAATTGAGCATCATTAAACAATGTCCACCATTGGTCAGCATACGTATCGGCATGAACTTGCTGACTCATGGCTTTCGCATTTTGAAATTGCGTCGGGATTTGTGTTGCAGGAGCTTCATACGGCGTCTTAACCACAGCGGCACAGCCGACTAGGCTACTTCCGAGAATGAAGGCACTTGCAAGTTTAGTTAAGGTCATTTGCATCATTATTTCCTTATTCGCGAGAAAGCGCATCGACAGGGTTAAGCTGTGCGGCATTACGTGCAGGAATAAAGCCAAACACAATACCAATCATACTTGAGCAGACAAATGCAGCAACAATAGACGTCGTTGAATAGGCCATTTGGAATGTTCCACCGGCAAAATGACTAATCAATTGTCCAATACCTAAAGATAATAAAACCCCAAGCACACCGCCTAAGATGCACACCAACACCGCCTCTATCAGGAACTGCTGTAAAATATCACTTTGACGGGCACCCACGGCCATACGTACACCAATTTCTTGAGTACGCTCAGTCACCGAAACCAACATAATGTTCATGACCCCAATACCACCGACGATCAATGAAATCACCGCAATCGCAGACACCAATAAGGTCATTGTTGCAGTGGTTTGTTGAATGGTTTCACGGATACTATCGGAGTTTTGTGTAAAGACATCTTGCGCGCCATGACGTTGCACCAACAAGTTCAATATGGCGTTTTCAGCAGCGGCACTTGGGTATTCATCTTTCACGCGGACAATGATGCTGCGCACATTAGACTGCCCTAGCATACGACTCATAACCGTTGAATACGGCAAATACACATTCAGGCTATCTGAGTTACCCATCATGCTTTTTTGTTCTTCGATCACGCCAATGATACGGCTCGGCACACTGCCTAATAAAATGACTTGACCCACAGGGTTGGTGCCATCTGCAAAGAAGGTATTTTTAGTATTACTATCAATCACCACATCTTGCGCTTGCTCAGTCACGCTTTCTTTATCAAAAGACTGACCCGAAGCGAAGTTCATTCCTTTGACATAGAAGAAATCTTCACTCACGCCATTCACTGTGGTCGACGCTTCTGTGTCTTTAAAACGTGCTGTAACAGATGAATTGACTGAAGGACTAACGCCATCAACATAAGGCTGTTCAGCAAGGGCCGTTGCATCGGCAGGAATCAACGTTTTGGCTTGAGATGATCTGGAATTATCACCAAATCCACGACCTTGATACACCGTAATGGTATTGGTACCTAAACTGCTGATATTTTCTAAAATTTGCTTTTGTCATCCATTCCCAAGAGCCACAACAGAAACCACAGAAGCGATACCAATAATGATCCCGAGCATGGTTAAAAATGTTCGCATACGGTGAGCATTCATGGCAAGGATCGCCATACGGAAGGCTTCACCTAAACGGTCAACGGCAGAGCGCCAGCTTGAGGTTTTTTTCTGTGTGTTTGGAACGAGTTGCTGTTTTTCTAAAGGTTCATCATCTGTTTCAGGTACATTGGGCTGATCTGAAATGATGTTACCGTCTGAAATTTCAATAATTCGAGTCGCATTTTTTGCAACATTATGGTCGTGCGTGACCAAAATAATGGTATGACCTTTGGCATTGAGTTCGCGCAAAATCCGCATTACTTCAATACCACTATTCTTATCTAATGCACCAGTGGGTTCATCGGCAAGAATAACATCGCCACCATTCATCAGAGCACGCGCAATCGACACACGTTGTTGCTGACCACCGGAAAGTTGACTCGGACGGTTTTGGGTTTTTTCACCCAGTCCTAAGTCAGTCAGCAGTTGTTTGGCACGTGCATTGCGTTCGGTTGCATCTGCGCCGGCATAGATTGCGGGAACTTCAACGTTACCTGCAGCATTCAAATCACCGAGTAAGTGATAACGCTGGAAAATAAAGCCAAAATATTCACGGCGTAACTGTGCCAGTTCATCTGGTTCAAGTTCACGGGTTTCACGCCCCTTGACCTTGTAACTGCCATTGGTTGGCTTATCAAGGCACCCCAAAATGTTCATGAGGGTAGATTTACCAGAACCGGACTGACCTACAATTGCTACCAGTTCACCTGGGTAAATCTCAAGATTAACCCCTTTTAGAATCTGGACTGTGCTTTCACCGGCAGGGAATTCACGAGTCAGATTCTTGACCTCGAGTAGAGGCGTCTGATTTTGACTCATCATTACATTCTCATTGGGCCGCCAGCACCACCACGGTTGCTGCGTTTCGCTGAATCATTAGAGGTATCTGAACCGTCGGCAATCACGACTTTGTCACCTTGTTTTAAGCCACGGATCACTTGTGCGGTCACACGGTTATTTAAACCGAGTAATACCTGTTGTGGTTGAGCTGAACCATCAGCTTGTAGTACACGAACCATCGCAACACTGGCTTTACCTTGTTTGACCAATACTTTTTCAGCTTCAGTCAGTTCTAAACGTTTAGGACGGTTTGGATTGTCTTTGTTCGATCTAGCTTCTGCGCTGGCTTTTTTATCAGCAGATTCACCATTTGCAGATGCATTATTACGGCTACGTTGTGGACGGTTCGAGGTTTGAACGGCTGCGGCAGGTACAGTCAAGACATTCTTGGCTTCATCTAAAATGATATACACCTGAGCAGTCATATCGATACGCAATTTACCGTCTTCATTTGGGACATCAAATAACGCATTGTAGTAAACCGCAGTACTTGAAGACGAAGAGGTGTTGTTGTTGCTTTCGGTGTTAATTGAGTTTGGTGCAGGTTCAACTTGGCGCAGGGTAGCATAGTGTTTTGTTTCGCTGTCGCCCAAGGTTGTAAAATAAACGTTTTGACCTTCTTGGACTTTCATCACATCTGCTTCAGAAATTTCAGCTTTAATGGTCATGGTGTCGAGTTTTGCCAATTTCACAATGGTTGGCGCACTTTGGTTGGCATTTACGGTTTGGCCTTCTTCAGTCACAATCGCCACGATGGTTCCATCCATAGGTGCAACAATTTGTGTATAGCCTAAGTCTTCTTTTGCAGTCGCTAAAGTTAAACGTGATTGTTCAATTTGTGCATTAATGGCTGCAATATCAGCTTGCGCAGTTTTATAACTTGCTAGCGCAGATTCAAGTTCTGCACGACTAGTCGCGTCTTGAGCGTACATTGCTTGTTGACGATTATATTCAGCTTGGACTTTTGCAAGATTTGCTTGTTTAACTGCCAATTGCGCTTGTTGGTTTTTGATGCTAGCTTCTGCAGTTTTTAAATCATTTTCCTGACGTACCGAGTCAATACGGGCAATCAGCTGACCTTGTTTCACTTCATCGCCGAGCTGCACATACATCTTTTTCACCTGACCAGAAACCTGTGCACCAACACTCACCATTTTGGTTGCTTCGAGTACACCAGTTGCGAGTACAGAATTTTCAATATCGCCACGACTCACTTCGGCGCTAATGTATTGAGGTTGTACGTCTTTTGGTTTGAAAAAATGCCATGCAGTGACAGCAATCGCGAGGGCAGCGATGATGGCTACGATCAATTTTGCTGGTTTTATTTTTGGCATGATTGGCAGTAAAGAGTTAAGAAAGTTATTTGAATTATAAGAGTTAAATACGGATAAATTGTGAATATTTTGAACAAATGTAAATGAGAATTATTCTTTTATACTGGAATGCAAGTTATTACAGCCTTTTATTAGACTAGAAGAGTCTGCGCCCACACAAGCTGGCAATAGCTTGTTGTACCAAGTGCTCAGGATTTTCATGACCTAAACCTTTTATTGACGCGTCTAAACGAAGTAATAGGGCAGGCCAAGTCAAAAAATCGTTCGCATTTAAACGGCGTAACGCTTGTTGATACAGCCCGACTTTGGTTTTCCAAATACCAATTTGCAAGGCATTTTGTGGCTGCTCAAACAGTTGCATCAGCAAACGCATTTCCTTACTGATACTCCATAAAATCAGCGACATCGGCTCGCCTGAAGCGATTAAGTATTGAAAAATTTTAATTGATTGCGCCAAATTGCCTTGCAGCATGGCATCATTTAAATCATAGGTGGTGTAGCGTGACTGATCTTGTAAGCAAGAGTACAGATGATCTATCTGGATCATCTCTGCTTCAGGAAAAGTATCTGCGACACGCATTAAACTATTTTTTGCAGCCAGTAAGTTGTGCTCATGATGCTGTTCTAGCCATTGCCAAGCATCATTGGCGAGTTTAATGCCGAGCTTTTGTGCTTCAACGGCCAAAATTTGCTGACGATCTTTAGGGTAGTTTGCAGTCAGTGCAACATTGACTCCATTGGCATCAATGGTTTGGAAAAAACTGGTCTTTAAACTCGCACTGTCTTGCTTCGGCATGACCACGAGCAGCAAGTTACTTTCATTTTGCTGCAAATAGCTTTTTAACAGTTTTAGTCCATTGGCATCGGGTTTAATGCTGCCATGTGCCTCAATTGCCAGTTGACTGGAAAATAATGACAAGCTATTTAAAGCATTAAAGACATTTTTCCAATCAGCAGCAGAGCTAATGTCATACCGTTGACGCTCGATTTCTCTAGCGCTCCAACTCTTACGAAATGCATCCAGGAGATTTTGTTCAAGTAATGGCTCTTGACCATGCAGCACCCAGGCACCTTGCGCTTCATCTACACGTTTTAATGCCTGAAGATAGTCAAGTTTCATAAATCAAAATTACTCAGCTTTGGTTGGTGCAGTTAGTGGGTTCGCTTTTGGTAAGCGGTTTGATGAAATTTGGCGCACGATCTGTTGTGCAATGTCATCAATAATCACTTGTTTTAAATATTTTTCTTCTTGGTCATCAGTGTTCACGGTTGCTACGTCGTATTGGTAGCTACGTGTTGCCATCAATGTACGGGGTTCTGTCACAGGGTTACCTTGAGCATCTTCAATTTGGAACGTCACATTCAAGCGCAGTAAAGTTTCAACCAATTTACCATTGAGTTCTAAACGTCGCGGAGTGTAATCCAACACATGTAAGACATAGGCATTTTGATTATTGCTCAATTGCACGCCTGCAGAACCTAAATAAATCGCTAACTTTTCATGTAAGTCATCCGTATCTTCAGGAAGTGCCAATCGCATATTGGAATAGGCTACAGGTACAGCAGCAGGGTTGGTGCCTTTTAAATGAAAACCACAACCGACCATGCCTGCGCTCAGGCCCATAGTTAATACAATTGCAGCAACACGTTGAACCAAGTGCATAAAGTGTCCTCTGTTTCCCGAAGGGATAATGTTGAAATCCTGTGTGGATTGTAAAGTCAAAGCCCGTTGACTCGCAACGGGCTTTGTTTGGGAATTGTGAAATCCTTATATTCCCTCTCCTGTTAGGAGAGGGTTAGGGAGAGGTGAGTTTTATTAATTACCCTCATCCCAACCTTCTCCCAAAGGGAGAAGGAGCTGTAAGGTTATTAAACCACTAAATTCACTAATTTATTCGGCACCACAATTTCTTTCTTGGTTGGACCAGTCAAGAATTGTTGAACTTCAGGTAATGCTTTTGCTTGCGCAAGAATGTCATCTTTAGAGGTATCGACAGATACTTCTAATTTGCCACGAAGCTTACCGTTTACTTGCACCACAATCGTTTGTGTATTACGAGTCAGCGCAGATTCATCTACAGCAGGGAAGCGTGCTGATGTTAATTCGATACCAAATTCTGCCAATAAGGTTTGGCTTAAATGTGGTGCAAACGGAGCAAGTAAAGTTAGAAGAGTCGTGATTGATTCACGTGCAACGGCAACGTCATTGTCATCTTTCGCTTCAAACTTATTGTTTGCATTCAAAAGTTCCATCATCGCAGCAATCGCGGTGTTGAAGGCATGACGACGTGCAATGTCATCACCCACTTTTTGAATGGTTTCGTGTGTTTTACGACGCAAGTCTTGTGCAGCGGTAGAAAGTGTCGCTTTGTCGATGTTGGCAGCAGAGTTGCCTTGTTCAAGGAAACCTGTTGCTAAGCGCCATACACGTTTTAAGAAGCGGTTTGCACCTTCAACACCAGCGTCAGACCATTCTAGTGATTGATCTGGTGGTGCAGCGAACATCATAAATACACGTGCAGTATCTGCGCCGTATTGATCAATAATCGCTTGCGGGTCGATACCGTTATTTTTCGATTTCGACATTTTTTCTTGACCGCCAACCACGACGTCTTGACCATCACCTTGATATTTCGCAGAGATGATACGGCCTTTTTCATCACGTTCTAAGTCGATGTCAGCAGGATTAAACCATGTTTTCTTACCTGACTCAGATTCGCGGTAGTAAGTATCCGCAAGCACCATACCTTGAGTAAGCAAGTTGGTGAAAGGTTCATTGCCTTGTACCACACCTTCATCACGCATCAATTTGTGGAAGAAACGTGCATAAAGTAAATGTAGAATCGCGTGTTCAACACCACCGATGTATTGGTTCACAGGTAACCAAGTTTGACCCGCTTCAGGTTTCACCATACCGTCAGTGAAATCTGGAGATGCATAACGTGCATAGTACCAAGAAGATTCTACGAAAGTATCCAAGGTATCTGTTTCACGACGTGCGTCGCCACCACAGCATGGGCAAGTGGTTTCATAGAACTCAGGCATTTTGTTCAGTGGGTTGCCTGAACCGTCTGGAACCACGTCCGTTGGCAATACAACTGGAAGTTGTTCTTCAGGTACTGGAACCTGACCACATTTTTCACAGTTGATCATTGGAATTGGACAACCCCAATAACGCTGACGAGAAACACCCCAGTCACGTAAACGGAATTGAACTTTCGAGTTGGCAAGTTCAGTCGGCTCTAACTTTGCAAGGAAAGCATCATACGCACCTTGTAAATCTAAACCGTCAAATTCGCCTGAATTCACCAGTTTGCCTTCTTTAGAACCGTACCATTCCTGCCAAGTTGTTGCGTCAAAGTCTGCATCGTCTGCACCTTTGGCATCAATCACTTGCTTGATGGTTAAGCCATATTTGTTGGCAAATTCGAAGTCACGTTCATCGTGTGAAGGCACTGCCATCACCGCGCCTGAACCGTAAGACATCAAGACGTAGTTCGCGATCCAAACAGGAACTTCTTCACCTGTAACTGGGTGCTTCACAGAAAGACCAGTTGCCATGCCTTTCTTTTCAGCAGTCGCAAGATCGGCTTCTGCAACAGAACCCATACGGCATTCTTCGATAAATGCAGCAAGCTCAGGATTGCTTTCCGCAGCTTTAAGTGCCATTGGATGCTCTGCTGCAACTGCAACATAAGTCACACCCATGAGTGTGTCAGCACGAGTGGTAAATACAGTTAAACCATCTGCATAAACGTTTGGATTCGCTGAAGGGAAGGTAATTTCCATACCCTGTGAGCGACCAATCCAGTTACGTTGCATGGTTAAAACTTGCTGTGGCCAGCCGTCTTTTAATGTTTCTAAATCGTCAAGTAATTCTTGCGCATAGTCAGTGATGCGGAAGTAGTACATTGGAATATCACGTTTTTCGACCAATGCACCAGAACGCCAGCCACGACCATTTTCAACTTGTTCGTTTGCTAAAACAGTTTGGTCTACAGGGTCCCAATTCACTGTTGAAAGCTTACGGTAAATTAACCCTTTTTTATAAAGTTGAACGAATAACCATTGTTCCCAGCGGTAGTATTCAGGTGTGCAAGTTGCAAATTCACGATCCCAATCTACAGAAAGACCTAACTTTTTAAGCTGATTACGCATGTAATCAATGTTTTCAAAAGTCCATTTTGCAGGAGCGACTTGATGGGCAATTGCAGCATTTTCAGCAGGTAGACCGAATGCATCCCAACCCATTGGTTGTAGCACAGTTTCACCTTGTAAGCGGTGGAAACGGCTGATCACGTCACCAATTGTATAGTTACGCACATGACCCATATGCAGTTTGCCACTTGGATAAGGGAACATAGAGAGGATATAACGACGTGGTCCTGCTACTTGGTCGGCAACTTTGAAGGCTTTGCGATTTTCCCAGTCTTGTTGGACTGTAGGTTCAATCGCACTGGCTTGATATTCAGGGTCAATGTGAGTAGTCATAAACGTAAATAGAAATAACGGTTAAAAAGTTTGTGCTACAGCATAGCGCAAAATACGCCTAGAGTGAATTTTGCGATGCTGCCTAGATGTAAATAATTTAAGTCAAAATTGCAGACCTTAGCGTGAATTATTGTGCTGCGGCAGGTACCGCTTGAGCTTGGCGGAGTGCTGCATTGGCTTCGCGCTGTTGTTCTGCTTGTTGCTCATTTTGTTCATTCGACTGTTCGGCTTCACGTGAAACCTCTTCTTGGTTTTTTGTTGGAGCAGATTGCGTAGTCGTTGTTGCGCCATAGGTATTTACTTTACCTTTACGCTGCGCATTTTTTGGCGGTGGCGTAGTGGTGTAATGCGTTGAACCTTTTGCATCTACCCATTTGTAATATTCTTTCGCTGAAAGGTCCAAACTGGTCAGGCAAAACGCCATGCTAGATAAAACACAGGCAGTGCGAGCAATCGTCGTCTTCATCATATATTCAGTCCCAAAGTTATAGTGATCATGCAAAATTATGCTGAAAATTTTGCGCTTTTTTGACAGCAGAATCTATGCATTTTTTAGCACAAAGGATAAAAGGGGCATCGCGTGGGATGAATAACTTTGTGAATGATAAATTGTGGAATTAATAAGCAATCAAAATATTGTGTTCTTATCATTCAATCCATGCATTAAGTTGAAAGTGAGGCAATTGAATTAAAAACTCACAGCCATTCATTTAATTTATTTATTAGATTTATAAAAGTATTTTATTAAATACATGCTAACTGGTTATAAATAAACAAACTACAAAGAATGCAAAGAACGGGAGTATGCTTAAAAAACAAACGGTCTGTAAGTAATCAGAAAAAAGCCGATTTTTAAACTTGACTTTAATGGTTGAAACTACAAAAATGCTGTCTTTAGTTTTATATGTCTTAGATCGATCACCCTTCGAATGAGTGCATTTTAGCAATGGACTTCTTCTCTAGCCGAGAAGTTGAACAAAGCCAACAAAATATGTTTATCCCAACATGTTTTAGACCCCATATTGCTCAAACAGCAAGCAGGTCAGATTTTTTTCTTATTGCTATGAAAACTATGAAATTTGTGTGCTATAACAGAGCACACAGTTAATGAATTAACCACGACAAATGCCCTCCATTTGTGCGTGAAAAAAGATTAGGGTGAATCACGTTGGAACTTTTATCTGGTGGTGAAATGCTTGTTCGCGCTTTAGCGGACGAAGGCGTTGAACATGTTTTTGGATACCCAGGCGGCGCAGTACTCCATATTTATGACGCGCTATTTCAACAAGAAAAAATCAATCATTACCTAGTGCGCCACGAGCAAGCTGCTGGTCATATGGCTGATGCTTACTCACGTGTCACAGGTAAAACAGGTGTCGTATTGGTGACATCTGGTCCGGGTGCAACAAATACCGTAACTCCAATTGCAACTGCCTATATGGACTCAATCCCAATGGTGATTTTGTCAGGTCAGGTTGCAAGCCATCTTATCGGTGAGGATGCGTTCCAAGAAACGGATATGGTCGGTATTTCGCGCCCAATCGTAAAACACAGCTTCCAAGTACGTCATGCAAGCGAAATCCCTTCGATTATTAAGAAGGCATTTTATATCGCTTCAAGTGGCCGTCCGGGTCCTGTTGTTGTTGATATTCCAAAGGATGCGACGAATCCTGCAGAGAAATTTGCTTACGAATATCCTGAAAAAGTGAAAATGCGTTCGTATCAACCGCCGCATCGTGGTCACTCAGGTCAAATTCGTAAAGCAATTGATGAATTGATTCATGCCAAACGCCCAATTATTTATTCAGGCGGTGGTGTGGTTCAAGGCAATGCTTCTGCACAGTTGACAGAACTTGCACATTTACTGGGTTATCCAGTAACCAGTACCTTAATGGGTCTTGGTGCGTATCCGGGCAATGATGAACAATTCATCGGCATGTTGGGTATGCATGGTACTTACGAAGCCAATATGACGATGCACAATGCAGATGTGATTCTGTGTGTGGGCGCGCGCTTCGATGACCGTGTAACCAATAATCCAGCGAAATTCTGTCCAAATGCCAAAGTCATTCATATTGATATAGACCCAGCAACGATTTCAAAAACAATTATGGCGCACATCCCAATTGTGGGTGCAGTAGAGCCTGTATTGACTGAAATGTTGGCTCAATTAAAGCAATTGAATGTGTCTAAACCAAATCCTGAAGATATCGCGGCTTGGTGGAAACAAATCAATGAATGGCGTCAAGTTCATGGTTTGAACTATGACAAACCAACTGATGGTTCAATGAAACCACAGCAAGTTGTTGAAGCGTTGGATAAAATTACCAATAGCCAAGCCATTATTACTTCAGACGTTGGTCAACACCAAATGTTTGGTGCGCTTTACTACAAATACACACGTCCACGTCAATGGATCAACTCAGGTGGTCTAGGAACCATGGGTGTAGGTTTGCCATATGCTATGGCAGCTAAACTTGCCTTCCCAGATCAACAAGTAGTGTGTATTACTGGCGAAGCATCGATTCAGATGTGTATCCAAGAACTATCTACATGTAAGCAATATGGCTTGAATGTAAAAATTCTATGCTTGAATAACCGTGCATTAGGTATGGTTAAGCAATGGCAAGACATGAACTACGAAGGTCGTCACTCAAGCTCGTATGTTGAGTCACTTCCAGACTTCCCTAAATTAATGGAGGCGTATGGTCATGTAGGTATTCAAATTGACCATGCAGATGAACTCGAATCGAAGCTTGCTGAAGCAATGGCGATCAATGACAAGTGCGTGTTTATTAACGTGATGGTTGACCGTTCAGAGCATGTATATCCAATGTTGGTTGCTGGCCAGTCAATGAAAGATATGTGGTTAGGCAAAGGAGAGCGCACACAATGAGACATATTATCTCTGTACTTGTAGAAAACGAAGCAGGTGCGCTTTCACGTTTGGTAGGTTTATTCTCTCAGCGTGGTTATAACATTGAGACATTAAACGTAGCGCCAACAGAAGATCCGACGCTTTCGCGTTTGACTTTAACCACGTATGGCGATGAGCATAAAATTGAACAAATCACCAAACAACTCAACAAGCTTGTCGAAGTTGTTAAAGTTGTTGATTTGTCTGAAGGTGCTCATATTGAACGTGAATTGATGTTAATTAAAGTCAAAGCACTCGGTTCAGCACGTGCCGAAATTAAACGTACTGCGGATATTTTCCGTGGACAAATCGTAGACGTAACGCCAACGACATATACCATTCAAATCGCAGGTACAACTGAAAAGATAGATGGTTTTATTGATGCCTTAGCTGAAAATACAATTCTAGAAGTTGTACGTTCAGGTGTTTCAGGTATCGCACGTGGCGAAAAAGTTTTAACTATCTAATTTTATATATTCACCTCACTCCTATGGGTGAGGTACTTGAAACGTGAATAATCAAACAGAATCACGGTATCAAGTTAAAGGAAACAAAAGCATTTTAGCGGAGACAGCAATGCAAATTTTTTACGATAAAGACACAGACTTATCTATCATCCAAGGCAAAAAAGTAGCAATCATTGGTTATGGTTCACAAGGCCATGCTCATGCGCTTAACCTTAAAGATTCAGGCGTTGACGTAACTGTAGGTCTACGTGCTGGTTCTACTTCTTGGAAAAAAGCTGAAAACGCTGGTCTTAAAGTTTCAGAAGTTCCTGCTGCTGTAGCTCAAGCTGACTTAGTTATGATTTTGACTCCAGATGAGTTCCAATCACAACTTTACCGCGACGTAATTGAGCCAAACATCAAGCAAGGTGCAACGCTAGCATTTGCTCATGGTTTCTCAGTTCTTTATAACCAAGTTGTTCCACGTGCTGACCTTGATGTAATCATGGTTGCTCCAAAAGCGCCTGGTCATACTGTACGTTCAGAATTCCAACGTGGTTCAGGTGTACCTGATCTTATCGCTGTTCACCAAGATGCTTCTGGTAATGCACGTAACGTTGCGCTTTCTTATGCTTCAGGTGTTGGTGGCGGCCGTACTGGTATTATCGAAACTTCATTCCGTGAAGAAACTGAAACTGACCTTTTCGGTGAGCAAGCAGTTCTTTGTGGTGGTGCTGTTGAATTGGTTAAAATGGGCTTTGAAACTTTGGTTGAAGCTGGTTATGCACCAGAAATGGCTTACTTCGAATGTCTACACGAACTTAAATTGATCGTTGACTTAATGTTCGAAGGCGGTATCGCGGACATGAACTACTCAGTATCAAACAATGCTGAATATGGCGAATACGTAACTGGTGTTGAAGTAATCAACGAACAGTCTCGTGAAGCTATGCGTAATGCGCTTAAACGTATTCAATCTGGTGAATACGCGAAGATGTTCATCCAAGAAGGTGCGTTGAACTATCCTTCTATGACTGCTCGTCGTCGTCAAAACGCGGCGCATGGTATCGAAGTAACTGGTAATAAGTTACGTGCGATGATGCCTTGGATCCAAGCGAACAAAATCGTTGATAAAGAGAAAAACTAATTTCTTGAATCAATTGATTTGAATACGAAGACCCACTCATTTTGAGTGGGTTTTTTAATATCTAAAGTTACGTGCCTTAAAAATAGAAAAGCATACTTTTCTATTTTTGCGTACCTTGGATCCAAGCGAACAAAATCGTAGACAAAGAAAAGAACTAAGTTCTGATATCTAAGTCAAAAAGCCCTTGTTTTTAACAGGGGCTTTTTTATGCCTTACAAAAGACGGTATCAAGGCTGCGTGCCTCAAATGATGTAAGCAGTGCTTTTATTCCTTGCGCTTCACTCAGAACAGTGTTCTGAGTTTGCTCATACCTTGGATCCAAGCGAACAAAATCGTAGACAAAGAAAAGAAGTAAGTTCTTATATTTAAGTCAAAAAGCCCTTGTTTTTAACAGGGGCTTTTTTATGCCTTACTGAAAACAGCATATAGGCAAGCAAAATCGTTGATAAACAGAAAAACTAATTTCTCGAATCAATTGGTTTGAATGTGAAAGCTCACTCATTTGAGTGGTATGTAAATTTGCTAAGTACCTAGAAAGGATAAAAGGCAGTACGTGGCCTCTTTGCGTCCACAACCGTGATTTGCTTTTTGGGCTTCATCCAGAGCAGTACTTTTTTTCTTGTATTTGTTCAACCTTGGATTCAAGTAAAAAGGTCGTAGATCAATAAAAGAACAAAATTTTATTTCTAAATGAAAAAAGATGTTTTTAATGGGGTGTCAAAGATTGGAAATATAGGCTTTAAAAGCGACTCCAATTTAATCTGATGATTTGAGTTGTAGGTGGTTTCAAAACTCCTATATTTGTGTCATCTGTGTTGAATTTAGGTTGTGATAGAGTAGGCATTATTCATGCTGCATGGAGTGTGTAATTGCAATGAAAATATCAAAAATCTCTCTTTTACTCGCTCTTTGTCTACCAGTGGTGAGTTTTGCACAAGAGGCAGATATAACACTGCCTGAGTTAAAGCCTTTACCTGAGGTTCGAATCTCAATGCAGCGGATGCTTCGCTCGACTGAGGGGCGCTATTTCTTAGATTTGTATGCTGGCATATGGAATCCGCACGGGACTTTAACTGATCTGCAAGAGCCCAAACAAATTAACTTTAAAGGGACTCAAAAAGCTGATTTTATTGACTTGAATTCAGTTAATGTTGGGACTGAACAAAGTGCTGCAACAGCTTATCGATTGGCAGGAACCTTGAATGCAAATACAGGCTGGTTTAAAGCAGAACTGACTGAACAAACGGTACCACCATCTACAAGTTATTTACAGTTTGAACCTGCGTTTAAAGCTGCAGATAAACCTATCCTGCTGTTTAAGTTTTATGGGTTGCAATCCGCAGATCAGCCCTATGGCAAGTCTCTAAAGCGCGTAGATGTAATTAATAAGTCAAATGGAGAGGTACTACAGTCATTACAAGGCTTTAATGCTTTTGGGAATAGTATGGGATTCTTAGATGTAAACTTTGATGGATACTATGATGTTGTACTCTCAGACACTTCTGATGGTCGAAAAATAGAAGATAAGCGATTTATTTATTGGATGTACAATCCTAAAACGAAGAATTTTCAACGTTCACCGCAATTGGAGAAAATTGCTGGATTCCCAAAATTAAAAGGAGAGCTGCAGCAGATCGACTTTGGATCAGGTCAAATCTTTCGAGTCGATCAAGGATTGCTTTATCCAGTCAGTGAGTAAGTTAAATTTTTTAAAAAGCCCCATAACTTGGGGCTTTTTTATTTATAGAACTTTCTAAAGAAGAATGCAGATATTTTAAAATGAGGTAGTCGGTATTTTGAATAAAAAATCAAAGTAAAAAGAGCGTTGAAAGAGCGGGACTGAATTTCATTATACGTGATAATTCATGTAATAAATGAGATTCTAAAAATGTGAAAAACAAAAATCTGAAATTTAAAGAAAGAAAATATGATTTACAAAAGCTTAACATTGGAAACTAAGCCGTGTTTCAAAACCTGTAATTTAATACAAAGGCTCAGTATTTGGTGACGTAATTCTTGTATTGCGTTTCAAAAGACATACCTGAAAGTGGTGATTATACATTTGAGATTCTATTTAAAATTTAAATTTAATCGGTCTTTACTATTAATGTAGTTGAATATTCACGTAGTATTGGTTTGTTTGAAAATTATTTTGAACTATTTCACAAATATTTGGTGAAATATGTAACAGCCTATATTATTTTTAATGTTACTAAATTTAATAAAAACAATAAGATATGTTATACCAAAAAATAGGGATATGAAAAAAATCCCCAAAATTTGGGATAAAGAGAAAAATTAAATAAAAATATAAAAATTAAAAATATTTAATATATTACAGCCACATAATTTAAATATTCGTAAAAAATAATATTACATGAATATTCGTGTGAATATTCCACATTGGGTTCTTTTTTTCTCCACATGATTAAGAATGAATCAGCACCTAGGGAAAGTAAGATTAATTAGTTTTTCTTAACAAATATCCTTTGATGCACATACTAATAAATCTCATATGAGAATGGAGAAGTGAAATGTTTACATCTAAAATTTTAACCGCAGTACTATCTGCAACATTGTTCGTAGCACTTCCAGCAACATCTGCAATCGCTGGTGGTAAAAAAGAATCTAAACAATGTGGCGGTGCGCCGTGTGAAGGCGAAATCGACATCGAGTTACAGATTCTTAAAGCATGTGAGCTTTTGGTAGGTAAAGACATCAAACTCGTTGAAGACAGTTATACGGGTGCTAGTGGCTTTACAGTTACAACGAACACTCCATATACATTAAATCTATCTACGCTAAACGCGGGTTCAAGTGCAGATACTTTTGTAAAACATGAGACCACTAGTGATAAAGTATTTACAAAAATCACGACTTCAAAAGGTGGTGTGAATTATCCAATCGGTTCTACACCTGTAGCTGGTATGAGCGTTGATAACTTTGCTGTATCTGTAGCTCCAAAAAATACAATTTCAGGTACTCAACGTGCTGGTACATACAAAGATACTTTATATATTAAAGTAGCTTACTAATCCAAATTTCGGGAGTTGATTCTACACAGTTAGGGTCAACTTCTTTTTATTTTTGAATTGATAATAATATTTAAATGTACTGGGGTGGGTATATGAAAAGTTTATTCAAAGTCGTTTCATTTAGTTTAATGACTTGCTTATTGAGTCCTCAAATATTTGCAGGTATTTCAATTAGCCCTGTGCAGTTATATTTAACCGATAAATCTAAACAACGCAGTGCGACATTTACTTTGGAGTCGAAAGGGGATGATGAGACACCACGTATTTTTGAAGCTCAAGCATTTAAATGGACTCAAAATGCCGCAGGGGAAGATGTTCTTTCACCTGAATCCAATATTATTATCAATCCGAAAAACTTTATTTTAAAACCAAATTCAAAACAAATGGTTCGTGTGGGTTTTACTCAATCTGTAGAAAGTATGAATCTACAACAAGAAGAAGCATGGCGTATTCTTTATACTGAGCTACCACAAGTGACGAACTCTGAATCGAAAATTGCACTGTTATTAAGTATTAATGTGCCATTTTTTGTCGGCAAACAAGAACCCGCTTATTTGAAATTTATTGCCAAAAAAACGAATGGTCGCACCATTATTCAGGTTGAAAATTTAGCAAAATCACACATTCAAATCCAAAAACTTTATGTCATCGATAAAAGCAAGAAAACAGTCGCTGAATCTTCCGATATGAAATATTTATTGGCATTAGGTAAAAACCAATACGACATCGGGAATGTTTCTTTACGAGGCGCTAGTAATTATAAAGTCGTTGTGGAAACAGATAAAGGTGACACTCCTTTGGAGTTTAATTTAGTTGAGTAGTGGCTATGAATAGAATTACATTGCTTCTATATTGTATTTTATGTGCTAATTTTGCTCATGCAGAAGCTGTTGATATGCCTGATGATTTATTTCCAACCAGTATTTGGGTAAACGAAGTAGACCGCAAGAGCGAAGTATTATTACTGACTGAAAATAACAAGTTTTATATAGAGTGCGCAGATCTTGATAAGCTGCAAATCAAAGTAGAAATTCTGAAACGACATGCAACTAAAAATTCATTTTGTTTGGTAACGGATCAAGATATTCAGTCTGGATTTGATCCTCAATTGCAAGCTATCAAAATTAATCTTCCATCAAAATATTTCTTTGGGCTAGAAACGGATGCCTTAATCAGTCAGCCGATGCCTGCAAATTTTGGTGCATTTCTCAATTATGAAATGCACTTTGAAAATAACACTCAACATAATAATTTTGGTGTACTGCCTGAACTTGGGGTGTTTAAAGACAATTGGATTTTAAGAAATAATGCCTTTTATCGAAATAATAAAGGGGATGATTATCGTGAAGAAAAATTTGTAAGGTTAAATAGTAGTCTTGAGTTTGACTTCTCTAAAAGTGCGACCAAGCTGATTATTGGTGATACGACCTCTGCCTATAGCGCATTAATTCATGGTGTGCGATTTGGTGGTTTGAGTTTTGGTACAGACTATACATCACGTCCAGATTTTGTGTATTGGAATATTCCAAGTCTAAAAGGTAGTGCGGTTTTACCTTCGACTGTTGATTTATATATTGATGGCGTAAATATATATCAGAAAAAGATTTCACCTGGAGATTATAACTTACAAACAGGTGCCAATATTGAAAGTGCTGGTACAGCGCAAATGGTTGTACAAGATGTCTTGGGGAATACCACTGTTCGAAGTTTCCCAGTGTTAATTAGTAGTAAATTGCTCAAAGAAGATTTAAATGATTACAACATATCATTAGGTAAACTACGCTTCAGTTATGATGAAGAAAATAGTGATTATCGCGATTTTTTCAGTTCAGCCTATTGGCGTAGAGGTGTCACCAGTCGTACCACTTTGGGTGCAAGTGCTACCTATAGTGATAAGGTAAAAAATGCAGGACTGTTATGGACGCAAGCGGTCAATCGATGGTTTGTTTTAGACAGTATTTTTTTAGGCAGTAAAACCGATAATGATGATGGTTATTCTGCAGGTTTGGCTATCAGTCGTAATTTCGGGAAACTCAATTTTGGTGTGAGTACACGCTACGCTACAAATGATTATCGGGCGTTAGGTTATGAAGATAATCATATTTTTCCAAAATTTGAAAATATGGCGTATTTGAGTTTTGCTAATTTTCCATTCTTTCAAAATTTAAATCTGAACTATATCGAACAAACCCAGTATGAATCTAATGATCCTTTATTTGAGTTAGAGGATCGCAAAATGCTCACTGTGGGGGTGAGTCGCGAAATTACACCGAATTTAATGTATACCGCCAACTATTTCCAAGAATTTGGTGATAGCGATGACTCAGGTGCCTTTTTTACATTTTCTTATAATTTTGGTGGTGGTAAACGTATTCAGGCTGATGCAGGTACCAATAAATCCGGCGGTGTACGTTTTATTCAAAATGCATTCGGTGAATATGGTGCAAATTATGCGCTTGGTGTGGATTATCGTAATGATGAAACGGTACTGAATGCCTATGGCGGTTTGTCCACTGATGTTGGTGATTTAACCTTGAGTCATCTCTATAGTGAAAATGATTCAACAACACAGGTTGGTTATCGCGGCGCTATGGTGTGGTTGGGTGGTCAATATGCATTGACCAGTTTTGTCGATAATGCCTTTGCTTTAGTGAATGTTGGTGGTCGTGAAGATATTGATGTCATGCGATCAATGTCTCCAGTCGCGAAAACCAATAAAAAAGGCTATGCCTTTGTACACGATATTGTTCCTTATATTAATTACGATATTTCATTTGATGAAAATCAATTGCCGATCGAAAGCAAAGTTCCAAATGCTGCACATCGTTTAGTCGCATTAAGACAGCGTGGTTATAACATTAATTTTTCAGTATTTGATACACAACAAATATTGGTCAAAATATTGGATGAACAAGGTCATCAATTTGTTGCAGGAAGTGAAGTTGCAATTGATACCACAGAAGCTGATGTTTATCCAGTGGGTTCAGATGGCACGGTAATGTTATATGGTTTGGTTGAAGGCTACTACAAGTTGACGGTGAGGACCAGTGGTGGTCGATCTTGCCAAACAGCATTAACAGTGCCGAAAAAGGTAGAAAACCAAACTCCTGAATTAATTACATTGCAGTGTAAATAAAGGAGTATTTCCAATGAAAAGTATTTTACTTATCTCAGCAGCGTTATTTAGTTCAATGACATTTGCAGCACCGAGTCGTTGTGAAATGGGACGAATTAGTGAAACCAATATGCGCTTGGCGAATTACTATAATAGTCAAGCAGCGAGTTCATTTAGTGTCGATTGTTCCGGTAAATACCGCATACGCTTTAATAGCCGAAATTTGCAGGATACTTCGGGCAGTAGTTTTGTGACGAATGGCCCGATTAAGCTCAAAACACGGATGACTGTTTCAGGTGCGATGGAAAATCTGTGGAATGTTTCTACCGAGCAAGGCGCTGGCAAAAATAACTATGTGATTGCTGTGCGTTTGGTAGAACGAGTGAAAGCAACGACACCTGCAGGAATCTACCGCGATACAGTCTTTGTAAATATGGTGTTTTGAGATGCTTAGCGACCGATTTTCTTCATGGCTAAGGTGAATATATGCAGAGTGCTGATTTCGTTCATACCGCTAGATTGAAGCTTGATGATAGATATTTAGGTGAATCTTGGGCTTTAATCTAAGTAGCTTAATTTTCTGCTATGCGTATAAAGTCAGAAATGAAGGGGATTTGGTTTCAGCATATGCTTCCCCGATAACAACTTTGGGTGTGGCGATTATTTTTGCACTACGCTTGACTAAAAGTGTGAGACGAATTGAAATATTTAATCAAACGTTGGCAACAACGGTCACTCAAGTAAAGGAAGAGTTGACGCATACCTTGCAAAATCATTATCAGTTGGAAATGGAAAATACTCGCTTGTAAGAGCGTATTCAAATAGCACATGACCTACATGATGGCTCAGCTCGATCATTGCGATTAATGGCATAGGCTGAGCAGAGCGCCAAAGATCTGACCAATCCACAATTTTTATCGATGTTGAAAATTTTAAGAGATGATTTACGACAGATCATTGATAGCGGTTCAAGTTTAGGCACCAAACTGCCTGAAACCCCTTTGTAATGGATGGCACTCTTTAGGCACCGTTTTAATCAGTTATTTGATGAGCTCGATATACACGCTAAATGGTCAGTTCCTGCAAAATGGGAAGTGGATGTTACCCCATTGGAATGTCTAAGCTTACAGCGTGTAGCTGAAGAAGCATTAACTAATATTGTGAAGCATAGTCATGCGACCCTGGTGCAGATTCGGATTTATTATGAAAACTCAGCATTGATAATGGAAGTAGAAGACAATGGTGTGGGGTTTGATGTGGATCTGGTCAATCAAGCCGGTTTGAGTGTGGGGCTTCGTAGTATGAGTGGGCGTTTAGAGCGGATGAACGCAGATATGCAAATCACTTCTCGTGTGGGTCAGACGATTTTAAAAGTGATTAAAAATTACGGATAAATCATGATTTTGTAGAAGAAATTAGTCAATTTTTTTCAATAAACTGTCATCAAATAATCATCAAAATGCAAAAAACTGCTGCTTAAACTGTAACTATACATTTATAAGAAGCATGTAAGATCATGACAGAATCGGCTATCAATTTAGGGCGTATGCAGGATGAGCCTGCACGCTTTCAATTCCAATTTAAGCATATGCAATCACGAATGGATGTGCAAACGGTCTCAACCTTAATCCGTCCAGGTCTAAAAATCGCCATTGTTACAGATACGTGGGCGCCAGAAATTAATGGTGTTGCACATTCTTTATTGCAGTTGTGTAAAGGCTTGCAGCAACAAGGCAACTCCATTTTTTTAATACGCCCTGAACAGTCCGAAAGTTGTCAGGATTTCAGACCTGATCAAGAGTGTTTGGTTCGAGCGCAGTCGATTCCTAAGTATTCAGGTTTACAATTTGGCTGGCCGCAACTGATCAAACTCAGTAAAGCTTTAAAAAAAGCCCAAGTCGACATTGTGCATATAGTCACTGAAGGGCCTTTGGGTTTTGCTATGCTTCAACTGGCGCGTTCTTTACAGATTCCTGTGTCCAGTGGTTTTCATTCGGCCTTTCATGATTTTAGTCGCTTCTTTGATTTAGCGTTTTTAATGAAGCCCGTACAACATTATTTACGATGGTTTCATAACAATACTCAACTCACCTGTGTACCGAGCCAAGATACTGCAGATGCCTTGCATCGATTAGGTTTTAGTTGCCCATTGGTGGTGGTCGGGCGAGGTGTGGACCATAGTCGATTTTCTCCCTCACACTATCAAGCAGAACTGAGACAACAGTGGCAAGCAGATGAACATACCCGCGTGATGCTCTATGTCGGAAGGCTATCTCCTGAAAAAGAAGTGGATGTTTTGATTTCTGCCTACCGTTCGATGTTGGCCATGGATGCACGAACGAAATTGGTCATTGTGGGTGATGGGCCAGATCGTGAGCGATTAATGCAACTGGCAAAATCCCTAGATGTTATTTTTATGGGAAGTTTAAGTGGTCAGGCTTTATCGGAAGCCTATGCTAGTGCGGATGTTTTTGTTTTCGCAAGTCAGGTTGAGACTTTTGGTAATGTGGTTTTGGAGGCGATGGCCAGCGGATTGCCTGTGATTGCATATAATGCTGCATGTGCCCAACTGCACGTGAGAAATCAGCAAACGGGATGGTTATGTCACTTATCTCGAACCGATGAATTTATTCGGCTTATGCAGCAATTGCCGCAACGCGCTAAATTAAAAACAATGGGCATCGAGGCGGCAAAAGACGCTGCTAAAATCGGATGGCAATATCCTGTACAGCAATTTGAGCAAGCGCTATATCGCGTGGTGGATCAAGCCATGATGAGCCAATGGAGCTAGCGTTATTGGCTATATTGAAAAGTTCAACATCTTCAAAAATCAATATTCATCGAACTGTCATCAAAGCATCATTGCACTGTCAAAAAGAGAACCTAAGCTGAGTCAAACAAAGATCTAAACTTGTAAAAATAACAACACAAATCTAGCTCAACCCCAACACAGTCAGGCTTTGACTGTAGGTAGGAGATTAGCGATGAATTTTAAAAATGCAAAAACAAGAATGCTGCATCTCGATTTAAAAGGCTGTATTTATCTCAATCATTTTTCACATCAACAAGTTGTGGCTGACATATTTAAAATGGTGAGTCGACTTGGTGATGGTGTGTTTTGGTATGTCATGTTGGCGACGGTTTGGATCGTGCAGGGCATGTCTTACAGTTTGCAAATCATCTATGTATTACTGGGTGGTTCCGTCGGCACCTCGATCTATAAACTCCTTAAAAAGAAAACTGTGCGCCCAAGACCGTACCAAGTGCATCAAGTGATTCGCTTAGGTGAACGCCCTCTAGATCATTTTAGTTTCCCATCGGGACATACTCTACATGCAGTCATGGCAACAACTGTGCTGGGCTATATTCAACCCATGCTGTTGGTCCTAATGTTGCCCTTTACGTTATTGGTGGCATTATCCCGCATGGTCTTAGGATTGCATTACCCGAGTGATGTTGCCGTCGGTGCTGCTATAGGCGCTGCCGTCGGTGCCGCAATTATTCTCTGTGCACCTCTTTTTGGTTTGGTTTTATAGTTCGATGTGGGCATCTTAATTGCAAAATCTAGTAATAAAAAAATTAAAAGGGTTTATCACGTCGAATTGCTGAAATTTGTTAAAGTAAGCCATCATTCTATAGACGATGTTAGGAAGACCCATGGGTTTACGCTGGACAGATACCATTGATATCGCAATTGAGCTGTATGATGCTCACCCTGATGTTGATCCGCAATGGATTCGATTTACTGACCTACATGCATGGGTATGTGCATTGCCAAATTTCACTGATGACCCAGAAAAGTCGACTGAAGGTCTGCTTGAGGGAATTCAGATGGCCTGGATTGATGAGGCAAGTTAATCCCTACATCGAAAAAAGCAATTTTTTTGTATAGCAAAAGCAGAAAATAGCGCATTATTCGGTATAATGCGGCAAATTTTTCACGTCAAATTGACTTAAGGAGCCTCTCATGGCTATTGAACGTACTTTATCTATCGTTAAACCAGACGCAGTTGCTAAAAACCACATCGGCGACATCTTTGCTCGTTTCGAAAAAGCGGGTCTTCAAATCGTTGCAACTAAAATGAAACACTTGACTCAAGCTGAAGCTGAAGGCTTCTACGCTGAGCACAAAGAACGTGGTTTCTTTGGTGACTTAGTTGCATTCATGACTTCTGGTCCAGTTGTAGTTTCAGTTCTTGAAGGCGAAAACGCAGTTCTTGCTCACCGTGAAATCCTTGGCGCAACTAACCCTAAAGAAGCTGCTCCTGGTACTATCCGTGCAGACTTCGCTGTAAGCATCGACGAAAACGCTGCTCACGGTTCTGACTCTGTAGCATCTGCTGATCGTGAAGTTAACTACTTCTTCGCTCAAACTGAGATCGCTCCACGTACTCGTTAATTCGAAGTATTCAAACCAGATAAGTGGTATACTGCTTGTCTGGTTTTTTTATTCTCTGAATAACTCTTTGCTCAATAACTGAGCTTCTCCTTTGATCTTTAGACATGGTTTAGGTAATTACACATGAGTACTGAAGTAGTCGCTACATCAGCTGTTTCTGATGCACAGCAACAATCTCCATCCGCTCCGACGCAGCAAAATACTGTGGAGAAAGTGAATTTACTGGGCATGTCACGTCCGCAAATGGAAAAATTCTTCGAAGAAATGGGGGAGAAAAAGTTCCGTGCTGGGCAGGTGATGAAATGGATTCATCAGTTCTTCGTGACTGATTTTGCTGAAATGACCAATATTTCTGGTAAATTGCGTGAAAAACTAGAAAAGATTTGTGAAATTAAAGCGCCTGAAGTGGTGCATAAAAATTATTCAAAAGACGGTACTCGTAAATGGGTGTTCCGTGTAGGCGATGGTGCAGGTTCATTGGTTGAAACTGTGCTGATTCCTGCGGAAGATAAAACCGGCGCACGTAAGACCTTGTGTATTTCGTCACAAGTGGGCTGTGCTCTGGACTGTTCATTCTGTTCAACTGGGAAACAAGGTTTCCAACGTGACTTGAGCCAAGCTGAAATTATTGGACAGCTTTGGATGGCAAACTTCTCTTATATGGAAGATGTGCCAGTTGCGGATCGTGAACGTTCAGTGACCAATGTGGTGATGATGGGCATGGGTGAGCCGCTGTTGAACTATGATGCTGTATTGAATTCAATGCGAATCATGTTGGATGATTTTGCGTATGGTATGTCCAAGCGTCGTGTGACTTTATCAACCTCAGGTGTAGTGCCGAAAATTGACCAATTGGCACAAGACATTGATGTAGCCTTGGCAATTTCACTCCATGCGCCAAATGATGAACTACGTAACGAACTTGTTCCGATCAATAAAAAGTATCCGTTGGAACAATTGATTGCTGCTTGTCAGCGTTATATCGCCAAAGATGGTAATGAAAGTTCGCGTAAACACGTGACCATCGAATACGTGATGTTAGATGGTGTAAATGACCATCCTGAACATGCACAGCAAATGTTAAAGCTGTTGAAAAACCTACCAAGCAAAATTAATTTAATTCCGTTTAACCCGTTCCCGCATGCGCCATACGGTCGTTCAAGCCGTAACCGTATTATTTCTTTCCAAAAAACTTTGTCTGATGCCGGTTTTGTGTGTACGATTCGTCAGACACGTGGTGATGATATCGACGCTGCGTGTGGACAACTCGTGGGGCAAGTTGCTGACCGTACTCGTCGTGCGGAGCAATGGAAAAAGAAAGTTGCGCAGCAAAATGAGATACTGCGCTCACAAGGATAATAAAGAGGCAGCCAATTGAAAAAGTTAACGTATAAGTTCACTTTCGTTTCAGCTTTATGTGCATCGGTTTTGGCATTAACAGCATGTCAAACGCCTGAGATTGGGAAAAAAGACCCAGAGAAAGCCGTAAAAATCAGAACGCAATTGGCTGTTGAACACCTGAAAGCAGGGGATTTGGACTCTGCTAAACGTGCATTAGATCAGGCTTTAGAGGTGGATTCTCGCGATTCCCAAGCCAATATGATGATGGGCGTCTTACTGCAAAGAGAAGGCAGTCCAGCCAACTTAGAAAAAGCAGATAGTTATTTTAAGCGTGCAATTTCAGCAGACTCAAAAAATTCTCAAGCACGTAACAACTACGGTACGTATTTATACCAAGTTGAGCGCTATAATGATGCGATTGAACAGTTCAGCATTGCAGGTTCAACTTTAGGATATGATCAACGTTTCAAAGCATTGGAAAATTTAGGTCGAATTTACCTGAAAGTGGGTGATGTGGCGAATGCTGAAAAATCATTCAAACAAGCTTTGCAGGCTAATCGTGATTCTTATGTTTCAATGTTAGAGTTGTCTGAAATCTTTTATTTGAATCAGCAGTTCCCTGCTGCTACACAAATGTATGAACAATTTGTACGTGCAGTAGGACAAAAAAATCAGGGTGCGCGTGCACTCTGGATTGGCATTCGAACAGCGCGTGCCAATGGCGACAATTTGGGTATGCAAGTACTGGTCAACCAGTTACGTGCTTTGTTCCCAGAAAGTCCTGAATACCAACGCTATTTGCAATTACAGTACAGTACTGAGGCCGTATGGAAGTAAATCCTAATTCACCGCAATCGAATGGTTCGAGCGTAGCTCCAAATGCATTAGGAAATGTACAACGCCCAGGTGAGTATTTACGTCAAGTACGTATTACGCAAAAACTGGAACTTGAAGCTGTCGCATCAGAACTCAATATTCCATTAAAAACACTGACTGCACTTGAGCAAGATGATTATAAGTCATTGCCTGAAGCAACCTTTATTAAAGGTTACTACCGCACTTATGCCAAATATTTAAAAGTTGATGCCACCAATATCATTCAACGTTTTGATGATATTTATGCCAACGATACGGGATTGTTGCCAAATCACGCGTTAAATAATTCACCGATTAAAATTATGGGTAAATTACCCGGTTCTAACCGTGACCGTAATCGTAAATGGATCAAACGTGGTTTGATTGCATTGGCGGTGTTGGTGGTCATTGGTGCGATCGTGGCAGCGATTCAGGGCATGACCTCGGGCAGCGATAATGAAGACGCTGTGACCAGTGATGTCGCTTCAGAAGTTCAAGTCCTCGACATGAATGGCGGGAATGCAGCAGTCAGCGGTGATCAATTGACATTGACCTTTAGTAGCCCGACTTCAGTACATATTGTTGATTCGACGGGTAAGGTATTGGCGACAGGTCGTCAAGCATCGACGCTCAACTTAAACGGTGAAACACCATTCCAAATTCGTTTGGATGATGCAACAGCAGTGTCATTAAGCTTAAATAATGAAAATATTTCATTGTCACCATATACCGTAAACGGCAAAGCAGATTTCCGTTTATCACGTTAAGGGACAACAGAGCAGACTGAACAATGATTGAAAATCCAATTAAGCGCCGTCCAACGCGTAAAATTAAAGTAGGTTCGGTGTATGTCGGTGGTGATGCGCCGATCAGCATCCAAAGTATGACCAATACTGAAACCTGTGATGTCGAAGCGACCGTGGCACAGATTCAGCGCTGCGTAGATGTGGGCGCAGACATCATGCGTGTTTCAGTACCAAGTATGGAAGCCGCTGAAGCTTTTGGTGAAATTCGTAAACGTGTGCAAGTGCCACTGGTTGCCGATATTCACTTTGATTATAAAATTGCTTTACGTGTTGCAGACCTTGGTGCAGATTGTTTGCGTATTAACCCAGGTAATATTGGCTCGGAAGCTAAAATCCGTGAAGTGGTTGCTGCTGCACAACATAATGACATCTCTATGCGTATTGGTGTCAATGCAGGTTCGCTCGAAAAAGATATTCAAAAGAAATATGGTGAGCCTACAGGTCAGGCCTTGCTTGAATCTGCAATGCGCCATATTGATATTTTAGACCGCTTAAATTTCCATGAATTTAAAGTCTCAGTCAAAGCATCGAATGTATTTTTGACATTGGATGCGTACCGTTTGCTTTCTGCACAAATTGATAACCCATTACACTTAGGTGTGACTGAAGCAGGTGTCTACCGTACGGGTTCAGTCAAATCTGCTATCGCTTTAGGCGGTTTGTTGATGGAAGGCATTGGTGACACCATGCGTATTTCATTGGCAGCAGAGCCTGAAGAAGAAATCAAAATTGGCTTTGATATTTTAAAATCATTGGGCTTACGTTCAAACGGCATTAACTTTATTGCGTGCCCAAGTTGTTCACGCCAAGAGTTTAATGTCATCAAAGTTATGCAAACATTGGAAGAGCGTTTAGAAGATATTCGTACCCCAATGGATGTATCGGTGATTGGTTGTAAAGTGAATGGTCCGGGTGAAGCCAAAGAAGCCGATATTGGTGTAGTTGGTGCAAGTCCGCGTTCACTGGTGTATCGTAATGGCGAAAAGAGCCATTTAATTGACACAAATCAGTTGGTTGACGAAATCGAAGCGATGGTTCGTCAACGTGTTAGCGATCTTGAAGACGCTAAAGCTAAAGAGATTATTCGCACAAGTTTTTCTGAGTAGATCATGAGTTCAATCGTCGCAATCAAAGGTTTTAATGACATTCTCCCTACGCAAAGTCCTGCATGGAGACGTCTAGAACAGCATTTATCTAGCTTGATGGATGCTTATGGTTATCAGCAAATTCGCTTGCCGATTGTGGAGCAGACTCATCTGTTCAAACGTTCTATTGGTGATGCAACGGATATCGTTGAAAAAGAAATGTACACATTCTTAGACAAAGGTAATCCGCCTGAGTCTTTGACTTTGCGTCCAGAAGGAACAGCAGGGTGTGTGCGTGCAATGCTTGAACATAACTTACTTCGTGGTGCTACACCGCGTGTATGGTATGTCGGCCCAATGTTCCGCTATGAAAAACCACAAAAAGGTCGCTACCGTCAGTTCCATCAATTTGGCGTAGAAACCTTTGGTGTTGCAACACCAGATCAAGATGCAGAATTGATTTTAATGACTGCGCGTTTGTGGAAACGCATGGGCGTTGCAGATAAAGTTCAATTAGAACTCAATACTTTAGGTGAGTCTGATGAACGTGCAGCTTATCGTGCAGCATTGGTTGAATTTTTAGAGTCACATAAAAATGACTTAGATGAAGATTCACAGCGTCGTCTAACTACGAATCCACTGCGTATTTTGGATTCTAAAGATGCAAAAACACAAAGCATTTTGGAAAATGCGCCAAAACTTCACGACTTTATGGGTGAAGAAACGTTGGCTCACTTTGCCCAATTGCAGCAGTATTTGACTGATGCTGGTATTGGTTTTGTGATCAATCAAAAATTGGTTCGTGGTCTCGACTACTACAATAAAACGGTCTTTGAATGGACAACTACACACTTAGGTTCTCAAGGAACGGTATGTGCTGGTGGTCGTTATGACGGTTTAGTCGGTCAGCTTAAAGGTAAAGCAGACCAGTCTGTGCCTGCTGTTGGTTTTGCAATGGGTATGGAGCGTTTGCTTCTTCTACTTGAACAAGTGGAAGACAATACCCCAGTGCGTGACTGTGAGCTATTCTTGGTTTCAGATCCTGCAACTCAAGGTAAGGCATTGGTACTTGCTGAACAAATTCGTGATCAACTTGAAGCAGCGGGTAGCAACATTCGCTTAAAAGTTGGTTCACAAGGTTCAATGAAATCGCAAATGAAAAAAGCCGACCAATCGGGCGCTTTATTTGCTGTGATTTACGGTGAACGTGAGCAAGCAGCAGGGCAAGTGCTGGTGAAAGAGCTAGCTATTGCAGAACAACACGAAGTGAATGTGGCAGACTTTGTTGCCTTCATTATCGAAAAAATTTCTTCAAAATAATCCCTATAACATAAGGAAAAAGGTAATTTCATGAGCGCATTGAGTGAAGAAGAACAACTTGATAATTTAAAATCGTTTGCTAAAAAATATGGCTCTGCCATTGTTAGCGGCATTTTAATTGCGTTGATTGCCTTTTTCGGATGGGAATACTGGCAGAAGAAAACTTTGGCTGAATCGCAAATGCAAACAGCCAAAGTACAGCAGTTAATGGATGATGCTCAGTCGGCGACTGGCGATGCGTTTACACAACTTTCTGCGACTGCAGATAAAATTGTAAAAGAAGCGCCAGATTCGCCGCAAGCCATCCAAACTCAGTTGCTTATGGCAAAATTGGCGTATGATAAAGCGGATTATGCCAATGCTGAAAAAGCTTTGAAAAAAGTTGAAAATTCAAAAGTTGACGATGCAGGCTTAGTTCAATTGGTGAAATTACGTTTAGCGTATGCACAATTGGCACAAAAGAAATTTGATGAAGCATTAAAAACCTTAGAAGCAGTTAAAGAACCTGCTTTTCAAGCGACTGCAGATGAAGCCCGTGGCGATGTCTATGTTGCAAAAAATGATATCGAAAATGCAAAGAAAGTTTATCAAAGTGCATGGGATGCTTTGGTTGAACGACAAGAAGAACGTCAAATTTTACAAATTAAACTCGAAAGTGTAGGCGTTTTAGTTGATGATCCTGAAATTGAACGTCCGATTATAGATACACAAGTGGAAGCAACTGAATGAATAGAAAATACAAAATTACCTGTGCGCTGACAGTTTTAACACTTGCTTTGGCTGGTTGTGCAAATAAAGGAAAAGTAGAAAAAGTAAAACCAAATTCTTTACCAAAATTGGAACAGGCAAAAACTTTAGCACCTGTATTTTCAAACAGTGTGGCTTCAACTGAGGAAGCGGATCCACTGCGTTTACGTATGGATGCAGATAATGGCGTTGTTTTTAGCGTAAATCCTAACGGTGAAGTTCAAGCCTACAAAGGTAAAGAGCGCTTATGGCAGAAGAAAATCTCTAAACAAGGTTTGACTGCAGGTGTAGAAGCTGCTGACGGTATTGTGGTTGTGGGTAATGCAAAAGGTCAATTATTTGCATTAGATCAGGCAACAGGTGAACAAAAGTGGACTGCGCAATTAACCGGCGCGTTACTTTCACCGTCGTTGATTCAAGCAGGTCGCGTTATTTCAGTTACCAATGATGGTACGGTATACGCAAACGATGTGGCAACGGGCCAACAAACTTGGACCTATAACTTGCCAAATGTGCAGTTTAGTTTACGTGGTATGGCAGCACCGGTATCACTCGATGCGCGTCATGTTCTCATCGCTTCTTCAAATGCCTATATCTATGTGATTGATGCATTGAGCGGTATTCCGAAAATGCAGCGTCGTGTTGCAGTGTCAGATGGTCGTTCAGATGTACAACGTCTCATTGATATTGATGGTGAACCGACTGTAGCAGGTCAATTTTTAATTACCACCAGTTACCAAGGCCAAGTGACAGCGCTTGATCTTGCCTCACAACAAGTGATCTGGAGCAATGATGCGAGTAGCATTCAGCGTCCTGAAGTTGCGGGCAATGGTGTCTTTGTGACACAAACTGATGGTAAAATTGTGGCTTATGAAATTACCACTGGTCAAACATTGTGGGAAAATGACCAATTGCTTAATCGTAATTTGAGTAACCCAGTGATGTTAGGTCAAGACCTTGTGGTTGGTGATCTGGATGGTGTACTTCACTTAATCAACCCAGCGACAGGCGAGTTGGTTGGTCGTTCTAAAACCAGTGGTGAAGTACGTTCACTACGTGTAATTGACAACCAATTATATGTGTCGACACGTAAGGGGGCATTAAGCATTTGGCAGAACCGTTAATTTTTCTGCGGCTTATGTTAAAATAAGTCAAACCGTATTTTTAACGCGGGGGATTGAATCATCAATGCCCCGTGTTTTTATTTATTTTAGGCATTTATCCTATTTCCATTCTTCCTAAGCTTTCTGATGTTCAGACCAGACCAAACTGGCTGATCTGGAATAAAGGTTAATCTATGAAACCCGTAATTGCGCTCATTGGTCGTCCGAACGTCGGAAAATCAACGTTGTTTAACCAGATAACCAAGAGCCGTGATGCTCTCGTTGCTGACTTTGCCGGTCTGACTCGTGACCGTAAGTATGGTGACGCGACTTATCAAAATAAATCTTTCATTGTTGTTGATACTGGGGGTATTGGCGAAACTGAGGGCGGTATCGACTCGTACATGGCAGAACAGTCAAAAACTGCCATTAATGAAGCAGATATTATTGTCTTTGTGGTCGATGCGCGCGCAGGCTTATTGGCATCTGATGAGCAAATTGCACGTGACTTACGTACGCTAGGTAAAAAAGTTTATCTTGTTGCCAACAAAGTTGATGGTGTTCATGCCGAAGCAGCTTTAGTTGAATTCTTCAAATTGGGTATGGGTGAACCACTTCAAGTGGCTGCCAGCCATGGTCGTGGTGTTCAGCAAATGCTTGAAGAAGTGTTAGCTGAAGTGCCTGAAGATGAAAGTGAAGAACAACACGATAAAGACACAGGCTTACGTTTAGCGATTATTGGTCGTCCAAACGTGGGTAAATCGACTCTAGTGAACCGTTTGTTGGGTGAAGACCGTGTGGTTGCATTTGACCAACCAGGTACTACACGTGACTCGATTTATATCCCATTTGAACGTGATGGCCGTAAATACACATTAATCGATACTGCGGGTGTACGTCGTAAAGGTAAAGTGGACGAAATGATCGAGAAATTCTCGATTGTGAAAACTTTACAAGCGATGAAAGATGCGCATGTTGTGGTAATTGTTGTCGATGCACGTGAAGGGATCGTTGAGCAAGACTTGCATTTGATCGGTTATGCGCTTGAAGCAGGCCGTGCGATGGTGATTGCCATCAACAAATGGGACAACATGTCTGACTACGACCGTAAACAATGTAAATTAGATGTTGAACGTCGTTTTGACTTTATTCCATGGGCAAAAATTCACTTAATTTCTGCACTTCACGGTACAGGTGTTGGTGATCTTTATCCATCGATCCACCGTGCTTATGATTCTTCGCATTTGAAAGTGTCACCTGCGAAAATCACTCAAATCTTGAATGATGCAACTGATGCACACCAACCACCAATGGTTCAAGGTCGTCGTATCAAAATGCGTTATGCACATATGGGCGGACAAAATCCACCGACGATTGTGATTCACGGTAACAAAGTTGATAAAACGCCAAATGACTATCGTCGTTACCTAGAAAACGTGTTCCGTAAAGTTTATAAACTTGAAGGTACGCCAGTCAAAATTGAATTTAAAACCTCTGATAACCCATTTGAGGGTCGTAAGTCGCAAATCGATGAGCGTACGGCTGCACGTAAACGTCGTTATGTTCAGAAGTTCAAAAAAGCGGAAAAGAAATTCAAACGCTAAGTTTGGATAAGTAAAAAAGCCTGCAGATATGCAGGCTTTTTTACTTTATTTATCTAAAAAGATGTAGAAATTAGTTTTTGCACTTTTTAGCTTGGCGGTAAATATCAATATTATCGAGGTTGGCTTGAGCAACTTCCATGGCTTGCTGAGCGCTGTTGCTATCCTGTTGTGTATTTTTATTGCCCGAAAAAGCCGTAGCAAATTGTCCCATACGTGCCGCTGTTTCAGATTGACCTGAAAAGGCGGATAGCGCGTTGCCAGCAAGCCCCGCCCATTTTGAAGCTTGGTTATTTTGCTGTGCTGACGCTTGGCTTAATGCCAGTTGTGATGCTTCCAATGTACGTTCGAAAGTTTTACGCTCAACGCTCAGGTCTGTGCAATCCAAGGTTTTTAAATAACTGGTGCTATAAACACTATTGTTGGTTTGGCTAGCTTGATTGAAATTTGAGGCATAGCCACGGTCTGCTTGAGCCACGGCGTTAGCAGCTTCTTGACGGCTTTGATTCATACGAGCTTCAGCTTGGTCCATAATCGCGCCATTTTTGGCACCCATCACTGCAACAGCTGCATCCAATAAACCTGCTTGAGCGAAACATGGTAGGACACAAAGTGAACTGATTAAGGTGATTTTTCTTAGCATCTGGTTTACCCCGAGTTTTAAATTAAAGTTATAAGAATCTAGAGTATTTTATCTAATTGAAGATGTATTTGAAATATTTATTATACTTAAGTATTTGAATATATTTATAATATTAAGTATTTCTTAAGTGGTTAGAAATATTTTTAAACTGAGTTTTAAAATCTCGACGAGTCAAAGGACCGATGCGCTCATCTGTAATGTGGTGTATTTTGTGTCGGAGTGTCGCATAAAATATAGCGTCATGGACGTAGTGTAAAAGATATTGGATCAACAACTTATGGCGAAAATTCAGCTTGAATATAGTGCAATTACTGACTTCTTTGTGGAGCCGCATGGCTTGAGTCGTCAAGAGGTAATTGCCGTGCGTAAACAAGCCATTTACCAATATCGCAATCAATTACTTGCGCAGCGGCTAAATAGGTCAGTTGAAAATTCAGATTTTTCAAAGTCTGCATTTGGTAAGCCTTTTCTTCCTGATTTTCCACACTTTCATTTTAATCATAGTCATAGCCAGCAGCATTATGTTTTAGCCAGCAGTGAAAAAATCGCCAATATTGGTGTGGATATTGAGGATTTAAATCGAAAAGTTTGTTTTGATGCGATGGCTCAACACAGCTTTCATCCCGAAGAATTGCTCAATTGGGACAGTTGTGAGCATGATCCTGATTTTTGGTTTAAAGTTTGGACCACCAAAGAGGCGGTACTTAAAGCGTCAGGTTTAGGGATTCGAGTGAACCTGAATGAACTGAATACACAGTGTCATCCTGAGCAGAATGGTGGGATGTGTAGCCATCCCGCAATTGGCACTTTTGCTTATCAGAATATTCAACTGCCGCATGTCATGTTGACGGTGGCATGGCAAAGTGAACAATCTTGCCGAGGCTTTCATTTGCCTAATATTGAGTTGAATGTCTTATAAATCGGTATGAAATAAAATCATCATGAAAAAAGCCCTGTTCTGGCTGAACAGGGCTTTTTTTTAAATTAATCTAAACTGGCTTTAGATTAGATTTTGCATTTTTTAGAACCTTGGTAGATACCAATGTTGTCGATGTTTGCTTGAGCAGCAGATTTGTTCGCTTGTTGAAGTTCAAGATTACCTGCTTCTGAAGTATCTTGCTCACCAGCCAAGCTGTTTGCAATGTTGCCTGCACGAGCAGCTTTTTCAGAGTTACCACCGAAAGCAGCAAGAGCGCCACCCGCTAAACCAGCAAATTTGCTCAATGATTTGCCTGGCGCTTGAGCAGATGCTTGGATGTTTGCAATGTTTTTGTCAGCAGCTTCTAAAGAGCGCTTAGCATTCGCTTTTTCAACAGCAAGAGTTGCACAATCCATCGCTTTTAATTCTGAAGATGCGAATTGAGTTGTAGCAAAAGCAGAAATTGAAATAGAAGTAACAGTTGCAAGAACAAGTAATTTTTTCATGAAATAATTCACTTTTATTGTTAGATAATAAACGCCCGAAAGTAATGGGCGGGTGAATATTATTCAAAAAAAGGAATTTTGTCCTGTTAAAATGTGACAATTGTGTAACTTTGTGTAATTTGCGTACAAATATGATTGCAAAATTAGATGATTAGTAACACGTTACTATTTGGGTTTTTGTGCAATCCAAATATTACTTAAGCGGTTGACAAATTGCGGGCTAAACTTCGATAAATTAAATAAAAATTTAGCTTTCATCCCCACAGGTGTATGTGTGGCCATTAAGACCGTATCCTTTTTTTGTACCAAGGCATAAATTTGCTGAGCGACATCGCTCGGTTGAAGATTGACGCCAATTTTCTTAATACTTTGTGCATCAATGTCTTGCACCATCGCGGTTTGAACAAATAAAGGCATCACATCTAAAACGCGAATATTGTATTTTTGCCACTCAATATCCAAACTTTCAGTGAACCCGCGGACAGCAAATTTAGATGTGGCATAACTGGCTAAATCGGCTTGTCCATAAATTGCTGAAGCCGAAGAGAGGTTAATCACACGAGCAAAATTGCTTTGTTTTAAATAGGGGAATGCCGCATAGCAACCGTTTATCACCCCTTTGACATTGATATCAATTGTTCGGTGGTGTGCAGACAGTTCCGTATGTTCAAAGCTGCCTGAATGCAGAATTCCGGCATTATTGACTAAGATATTCAGCTGACCTGCCCAAGCAACAAATTCAGCTAAAGCGCTTTGCCATTGCTCTGGTTGTGTCACATCTAAAAGCCCAGCTTTGGCATGGCTACCGAGTTCAGTAGCTAATGAGGTGACTTGAGATTGGTTAATGTCGTAGAGCCCAACTTTATAGCCTTGTTGTATGAACAGTCGTGCAATTGCTGCGCCAATCCCTTGTCCTGCACCGCTAATAAAAATACTTTGCATGTTATGCTTCCCTGAATTGAGTTGCTCATTCCCTGAGTGAATTTTGAGCATATCAAATTCTGTAATCGAAACAATGTACTGATGAGTAAATAGCTGGAGTTCACATGGAACAATTATTAGCAGTGATGAAAGAATTACGTGAAAAATGTCCATGGGATCAAAAGCAAACCCCAGAAAGTTTGACTCGTTATGCCATCGAAGAAGCCTATGAAGTTGAAGCGGCAGTTCGTTCAGGTCAGAGTGATGATGTACGAGATGAACTGGGGGATTTATTACTACAAGTGGTTTTTCAGTCGCAGATGTATAGCGAACAAGGCGCATTTGATTTTCAAGATGTGGTGCAAGCCATTACAGATAAATTAATTCGCCGTCATCCCCATGTGTTTCAGGCAGAGCAATTCTCAGCACTCAATGCGGATGATGTGGCAACACTATGGAAACAGATTAAACAACAAGAAAAAGCAGGGAAATCAGTATCTAGATTAGATGAAGTTAAACATGCTCCTGCATTAAGCCAAGCAGATGAAATCCAAAAAAATGTGGCGAAAATTGGCTTTGATTTTCCAGATATTGAAGGGGCTTATGGCAAGCTTGAGGAAGAGCTGGGGGAATTAAAAGAGGCATTGGCAGGCAAAAAATCCGACGAAATATTTGATGAATTTGGTGATTGCTTATTTTCACTGGTGAATGTTGGACGTAAGATTGGCATCTCAAGTGAGATGGCACTTTTAAGTACCATTCATAAGTTTAGAAGCCGTTTTGCTTATATTGAAGCACAGGCCACATTACAACAAAAACATGTAGAAGACTTGTCCCTGACTGAAATGGATCAGTTATGGGAACAGGCAAAACAACAATTAAAACAACAGGCTGAATATGCACTACATCCTAAAGAATAAATGCTTTACACAACTACTTGTCTTGGTTTTGAGTTTAATGGCAGATTTAACTTTTGCGCAAAGCCCTTCGGGCTACGCGGAATGGAAAGCCATGCAGCAAGCTCAAGATCAACAATTAAAAAAGCAATCTGAGGCCACTAAGTCCAAAGCGACAACTGCACCGAGCAATGCCAACTATTATTTGTCACGCCCCAGCACCCAACAAAATAGTCGAACAGATCAGGTACGCTTAAATACAGCCTCAGTCGATGAACTGCAAACATTACATGGAATTGGTCAGAAAAAAGCAGAAGCCATTGTGCAATATCGTAAAAGTAATGGCTTATTTAAAAGCATTGATGATATTCAACAGGTTAAGGGAATCGGTCCTGCACTGTTTGCTAAAAATAAAGCAAAATTGGCACTTTAAGTGAAGTGTAAAAAAAAGAATTAGGTTAAGCTCAGCTTGAGCATTGAGATAATCAAATTGCCCTTTGATTGTGTTAGAGATATCATTAGCGACATCTTAAGAATTTTACGTTCAGACGTAGGAGACAGCGTCTTTTGCAAACTTTGCGCGCGTCCAAATGTGGTTTATCAACCGCACAATTACCTTCTTCCATTTTAGATGTGATTGATGCCTTAACTAAGGCAGGCTATGAAGCTTATATCGTGGGTGGCGGTGTCCGTGACCTAATGTTGGGTCATGCACCTAAAGATTTTGATGCCGTAACTAATGCGACACCAGCTCAGGTGAAAGAAGTCTTCGGGCGACGTTGCCGAATTATTGGTCGTCGTTTTGAGCTGGCGCATGTCTACTCAGGACGTGAACTGATCGAAGTTGCGACCTTTCGTGCGCCACCTAAAAAAGCCGTGACTTCTGCTGCGGGCATGATTTTACGTGATAATAATTGGGGTACGATTGAGCAAGACTTTGCACGTCGTGACTTCTCGATCAATGCAATGTATTACCAACCACGCAAAGGTGAAGTGCTAGATTTTTGTCATGCAGTAGATGACATTAAGCATAAAACGTTGCGTTTATTGGGTGATCCACAATTACGTTTTGAAGAAGATCCTGTGCGGATGCTTCGGACTTTACGTTTTGCAGCCAAATTAAACTTTAATATTGATGAAAAAATTCTGGATGTTTTTACTCCAGAACTCACTCAATTGCTGCGTGATGTGTCTCCACATCGTTTATACGATGAGTCACAAAAGCTCTTTACCATGGGGCATCTCAATCGCGTCTTACCGATGCTGATCGATTTTGGTATTTGGTATCAATTATTTGCAGATATCAAACCGGTCGTAACCCCATTTATTGAGTTGGCTGCAAAAAATACCGATCAACGTATTTCGATTGGGAAAACCATTAACCCTGCATTTTTCTATGCCGTGTTATTGTGGATTCCGTTCCAAGAACGTTGTACGTTCTATCTGAATAAAGGTGTGGTTCCTGCTGAAGCGCGTGCTCAAGCAGGCTTGGATGTATTGAAACGTCAGGCTACACGAACCATTATTCCACGCTTTGCAGAAACATTTATTCGTGAAGTTTGGGAAATGCAAACCCGTTTGCTGAATCCAAAACCACAGCAAATTGAAGCACTATCAGGTCATGCGCGTTTCCGTGCAGGCTTTGACTTCTTGCTTCTGCGTGAAAAATCGGGCGATACAAGCACGCAAGGTATGGGCCAGTGGTGGGATGCTTATCAGCAGATGAGCACTGACGAAAAAGAACTGGCAATTAGCCAATACAATCGTCAACGTGCCAAGAGTCGTCGTAAAGCGGCGCATGAAGATGTGGAAGCCAAAACTTCTACTCATCAGCAAGTTGAAATTGAACCGCTGGTGAATGAACCAGAAAGCAGAAGTCGCCGTCAACGTAAGCCTAAATCACATGCCAACAGTCCAGCGACAGTGTCAATCGTGGCAGCGTCAGCCAGTGGTGAAATTGGTGCAGATCATCCGATTTTAAAACGTAAACGTGTGAAACGAGATTTGACTCAGGTTATTTTTGGGCCAACACAATGACGCTGACATATATTGGTTTAGGCAGTAATTTAGGTGATTCTCTACAGATCCTTAGTGAAGCGGTGCATAAACTTGCAACACTCGGAAAAGTGAAAGTCTCAAAACTGTATCAAAGCCCGCCAATGGGGCCACAAGATCAGCCGAATTATTTAAATGCAGCGGTTGCATTAGAAACTGATCTAGCACCTTTGGCCTTGTTGGATGAATTGCAACGCTTTGAACAAGAGTCGGGGCGTGTACGCCTACGTCATTGGGGGGAGCGTACACTGGATTTAGATTTACTGATTTATGGTGAACAGCACATTCAAAATGAACGTTTGACGGTGCCTCATGTTGGTGTTTTAGAACGTGATTTTGTGTTGAAACCTTTGTTGGATTTAGATGAGAATCTACAGATTAAAGGACAACCATTAAAAGATTTACCTATTTTGAATAATCCAAATTTAACTGTATTGGATGCAGGAAACTGGGCCCATCTTTAATTTTTGTATGACCACTTGAGAAAGCCGTCATCTGAGGAATATTGAAATGATTAGTCTAAGTGACTTGAAAAAATTTAAAGCGGAAGGCCGCAAATTCTCCTGCTTGACTTGCTATGATGCGAGCATGGCAAAAGCAATGGAAGTTGCTGAAGTCGATAGTATTCTGATTGGTGATTCATTGGGGATGACCATTCAAGGTAATGACTCAACCTTACCTGTCACTGTTGAAGATATGGCATATCACACTGCGGCAGTGCGTCGTGGCAATAAGCATGCGTTTATTCTGACAGATTTGCCATTTATGACCTATGCCACTTTGAATGATGCTTTGGTGAATTCAAAGACCGTAATGCAAGCAGGCGCGCAGATGGTCAAATTGGAAGGTGGTGCATGGTTGTCAGAAACAGTTGAAGTATTGACCCGTAATGGTATTCCAGTGTGTGTGCATTTAGGGTTAACTCCGCAATCGGTTCATGTGTTTGGCGGTTATAAAGTGCAAGCACGTACACGCGAAACTGCGGATCAACTCATTGCAGACTGTAAAGCTGTGGTTGATGCAGGTGCAGCACTTTTACTTTTGGAATGTGTTCCTGCCCAAGTGGGTAAAGAAATTAGTGAATTGTTCCCAAATACACCTGTGATTGGGATCGGTGCCGGTGCAGAAACGGATGCTCAAGTCTTGGTTCAACAAGATATGCTGGGACTGACGTTTAGTCACGTGGCGAAATTTGTTCGCAACTTTATGAAAGAGCAAGCAGGGGAAACGGCAATTGTGGATGCGTTTAAGGCGTATCATGCTGCCGTACTAGATGGTAGCTTCCCTGCCAAAGAACATACATTCCAAATTGAGCTGTAAGACATGAAAACTGAAACAACGATTCAAGGTTTAAGTGCATCGCTAAATCCAGCACGTGCTGCGCGTAAAATCATTGGTTTTGTACCAACGATGGGGAACTTGCATGAAGGTCACCTTAATTTAGTTCGTGAAGCACGTAAACTGTGTGATGTCGTGGTGGTGAGTATTTTCGTTAACCCAATTCAGTTTGGTCCAAATGAAGACTTTGACAACTATCCACGTACTTTGGAACAAGATCAGCACTTATTGGCTGAAGTGGGTTGTGACATCGTGTTTGCACCGACTGTTGAACAAATGTATGGCAACAAACCGCGCTTAACCAATATTAGCGTGGGCGGTATTACCAATGATTTGTGTGGCGAACAGCGTCCGGGTCATTTTGACGGTGTTGCTGTTGTTGTGACAAAACTCTTTAATATTGTTCAACCGAATTTTGCATTCTTTGGGCAAAAAGATTACCAGCAACTTGCAGTGATTCGTCAGTTTGTACGTGACTTAAATATTCCACTAGAAGTGATTGGTGTGCCGATTACGCGTGCTGAAGATGGTTTGGCATTGAGCTCACGCAATGGTTATTTAAGTGCGGAAAATCGTGCGATTGCACCAACGATTTACCAAAGCTTGAAAACGGCTGAGGCAGAATTACATGCTGGAACTCGACTGGCAGATGTGTTAGCGAATATTAAAGCAACATTGACAGCAGCGGGTTTTGTTGTGGACTATGTTGAAGCACGTACACCTGAATTACAGAAAATTGAAGAATTTGATCAAGACGTGGTGTTGTTTATTGCGGCTAAATTAGGCGCAACACGTCTTATTGATAATATGCAGGTTAAATATACTGCAGTTTAAAACGGCTATGGGGTAGCAAGCGATGAAGCGCATTTTAATTGTTACAGGACAATCTGGATCTGGAAAGTCATCTGCATTACAGATACTTGAGGATTTGGGCTATTACTGTATCGATAATTTGCCATTGGCCTTACTCCCCGAAATTGTTGAAAAACTCGATTCAGAAAATAATCTTGAACAATTGGCACTGGGTGTGGATGTCCGCAGTACACGTGCAGATTTACAAGAGTTCGATTTGGTTTTTCAACAGCTACAACGCCATGGCTCAGTCGATATTATTTATTTGACCACGCGTGATCAGGAATTGATTGCGCGATTCAGTTCATCTCGACGTCCCCATCCGTTGGCAAGTCGTTTCAAAAGTTTAAATGAGTGCATACAGGAAGAAAAATCTTTACTGTTGCCGATTCAATTACGCTCGACAGTACATATTGATACTACAGATAAGAGTGTACATGATTTAAAACATACCTTGCTGTCTAAACTTGGACAGGCAGATAATTTAATTTTGATCTTACAGTCTTTTGGCTATAAGCATGGTATTCCACTAGATGCAGATTATGTTTTTGACGTCCGTCATTTGCCCAATCCACACTGGGATATGGAATTGCGTAAGTATTCAGGATTAGATGAGCCAGTTCGTCAGTTTTTACAACAAAGTGAACAAACCAATGAAATGTTCCAAGATATTTATAATTTTTTGGATAAATGGCTGCCGGCATTTGCCGAAGGGCATCGTCATTACATGACGGTGTCGATCGGGTGTACAGGTGGGCAACACCGTTCGGTATATATCGTAGATAGACTAAAAAAAGCACTTGAGGCAAAATGGTCTATTCAGGTTCTACATAGAGAAATGAAGCACTGGTCATGATCGACACAACTGTTGACGTAATTAATAAACTGGGTTTACATGCGCGTGCATCTGGCAAGCTAATCGAAGTCACGACCAAATTTCGCTCGTCGATTCAAATTGGTAAGGGTGGAAAATTAGTAGATGCCAAAAATATTATGTCTTTGCTGATGCTTGGCGCAGGCAAGGGCACAACTTTACGCTTAGTGATTGAAGGTGCAGATGAAGAAAAAGCTTTATCCGAAATTCAAGCACTGTTTGCAGCAAAATTTTACGAGGCAGATTAAACGTGGCACGTCGACCGAACCGCTATACCGAAGAAGACTTTGAATCCTTAGAAGGACGTGCAAGTAAAACTGAGCAAAAGAAAGCTGTACAACGTATGGCTGCTTTGGGCGAGGAACTTGCAAAACTGAATCCTAAACAGATTAAAAATCTTCCTGTTGAAGAGCGTCTGATCGAAGCACTACTAGATGCACAAACAATTACTTCACATGAAGCACGACGCCGTCAGTTTCAACGTGTAGGTAAATTGCTGCGTAATGAAGATGAAACCATGATTTTATCTTATTTAACCCCACAGCAAGGTGCGAAAAAAACAGCGCAGCTTCAACGCTGGACTGAACGTATGATTGCCCAAGGTGATCCAGTCATTAAAGAGTTCATGAAAGCACATAATGCTGCTGAACATCATCCTATTCGTCAGCATATTTTGCGTATTCAACGTGATATAGCCAAAAATGTAAGCGAAGAAGAACTGACTGCATCGAAGTTGAAATTGTTTAACTACATTCAACAAGTGGCTTTATTATCTGATAACTAATGCATGATTAGATAGCCAAGTACTTAGATAGCTCAATGATCAGAGAATTCAACATGATCTGATCATTGAAGCAAAACGTGAAGATGTAGACTTTACATTAAAAAGCGACCTGATCAGGTCGCTTTTTTTTGCTTGAATGGTGAAAAATTCAAGCTTGGCTTTTGAGTTTTAATATTAACCAAATTCACCAACAGCGCGCTCTTTAGCCCATTCACGTAAAACAAACTTTTGAAGTTTACCTGTCGAGGTTTTTGGAATTTCGGTAATCACCACATCTTTTGGCACTTTGAAACGTGCAAGATGTTGTTTACAGAATTCGATCAGTTCTTCAGGTGTTGCCTCTTTGCCTGTTTTCAATTCAATGAAGGCACAAGGCACTTCTTGCCAACGAGGGTCAGGCTTTGCAACCACTGCAGCGGTCAGTACAGCAGGGTGTTGATACAGAATTTCTTCCACTTCGAGCGATGAAATGTTTTCACCCCCTGAAATGATTACATCTTTAGAGCGGTCAGTAATTTTGGCATAACCGTCGGGTTGGCAGACCGCTAAGTCACCTGTATGGAACCAGCCACCGGCAAAGGCTTCAGCCGTTGCTTCTGGGTTTTTCAAATAACCTTTCATTACGATGTTGCCACGGAACATGATTTCACCCATGGTCTGGCCATCATGCGGAACAGGTAACATGGTTTCAGGATCAATGACTTTCATACCATCTTGAAGCGGGTATGGCACACCTTGGCGAGAATGCAACTGTGCTTGTTCTTGAATGGAAAGATCAGACCAACCTGCTTGCGATGCGCAAAGTGCCGATGGACCATATGTTTCAGTCAAACCATAGACATGTGTGACATTAATACCAATATTACGCATCCCTTCAATAATCGCTGCAGGTGGCGCTGCACCAGCAACCATCACTTCAACGCGATGGTCAAATTGCACTTTTTTCTCTTCAGGCGTATTGATCATCATTGAAAGTACGATTGGCGCACCGCAGAAATAATCTACTTTGTGTTCTGCAATCAATTTGAAAATCAGTTCAGGGTCAATTTTACGTAGACAAATATTGGTTCCGCCATTGGCTGCCATTGTCCAAGCAAAGCACCAGCCATTACAGTGGAATAGAGGAAGCGTCCACAGATACGTTGCACGTGGCGTCATGCCGCAAGCAATGATGTTACTCGCTGCATTGATATATGCGCCGCGGTGATGATACACCACGCCTTTTGGATTCCCTGTGGTGCCTGAGGTATAGCTTAAGCTAATGGCATCCCATTCATCTTGGGGTAAATGCCATTCAAAGTTGGCATCGCCTTGCGCCAACCAGTCTTCAAATTCAATTTGTCCGATCGGTTGTGCTGTGCCTTCAAATTCAGCATCTGCCACATCAATGACATAAATATCTTGATCGATTAAAGCTAAAGCTTCTGTGGCAACCTGAGTAAATTCAGGGTCGACCAACAGGACTTTGGTTTCTGCATGTTCCAGCATGAAGGCAATGGTTTTCGCATCAAGACGTGTATTTAACGTATTCAGTACCGCACCTGCCATCGGTACGGCAAAGTGTGCTTCAACCATAGCCGGAACGTTCGGTAATAACACAGACACGGTGTCGTTTTTGCCAATGCCTAATTGTTGCAACTGATGTGCAAATTGACGACAGCGGTTATACGTTTGGCGCCATGAAATATGACGATTGCCGTGGATAATGGCATCCTGATCAGGATAAATATAGGCTGCACGCTCTAAATAACGTAGAGGCGAAAGTGCCACAAAATTTGCCGGGGTCCGTGGCAATTCATCGTATGCGCTAACCATCGTGGTACTCCAAGTCCATGTATATTTGTTTTAAATCTGACTTAACAATAATTCAGTCCATAGGGTCTCTGCATTTATGCTTTAGTCGAGTATTTATACTAATTTTTTAAATGATTGAAAATGAATAAAATAAAATACAATTCAGTGGCGAAAATGAACCCTGTAGTTCTCAAAATTGATTTTTTAGAATAAATGATTTAGCTGAAAAATAGACAATAATTGTTGGTTTTTTATGCTGATTTTGCAGATATTTCCGTGTGTGATCCTCTTTATTGATAATGTTTGAATGATGCTGATCGAATAATCTAGAGCGTCCTTAAAAGTCTGTCAGGGCTTTCAAACGAATGGTTTTATCTCTTTGATTTATGGATTATTTGCTGTTTTATAACAATAAACTTAAATTTGAGTAGATGCTGAACTTCGTATAATCTAAGTAAAAAATCAAGATGGCTTGTGCATCAACATTGCAAAAGCGGAAATCAAAAATAAAACAATACGGCTGAATACAATAAAAAGTATGGCGATAAGGATGAATATGACAATTCAACACGACATTGCATGGGAAAATTGGTCAGGTGCTCAGAAGTCGATCCCGAAGTCATTTATACAACCGAAAAATCTTGAGCAGTTAATGGAGGTGGTTCAATCCCAACCTAAGATTCGTATGGTTGGCGCAGGGCACTCTTTTAGCCCTTTGGCAAAAACTACAGATACCTTAGTAAGTTTAGATCATCTCAAAGGTATTCTAGATATCGATGCTGAACGCTGCCAAAGTACCGTCCAAGCTGGCACACGATTATTTGATTTGGGCGAGAAGCTCGCGTCTTTTGATCAGGCACTGATCAATCAAGGAGATATTGATCGTCAAAGTTTGGCTGGAGCTATCGCAACAGGGACACATGGCACAGGACTCGAATTGCCGTGTTTATCGGCACTGGTTAAGGGGTTTGAGTTATTAACCGCGCAGGGCGAGTTACTACAATGCAGTGCTGAACAGAACAGCGAAATTTTCCAAGCAGGGCGTGTTTCACTCGGGAGTTTAGGCGTGCTGACGCATGTACAGCTGCAAAATCGACCGATGTATAAACTCAAAGAACAGACGCGATTATGTCCACTGAACGATGTCATGCAGAATATGCAGCAATGGCAATATGAACATCGACATATTGAGTTCTGGGCATTTAGTCATGCCGATCAGGTTATTTTAAAAACCTTAGATGAGACGGAAGATAACCTTCAACCTCGAAAAGAACAGTGGTTAGATGACGACGTATTACTCAAACTTTGTGCAGAATTGACGCGAATTTTTCCACCACTGAATCCATGGCTACAAAAATTATTAGGTGTTTTTGTCAAACCTTCGATCAACGTAGACTGGTCAAGTCGAATTTTTCCTTCTGCTCGAAGTACCAAATTTAATGAGATGGAATACCAGATTCCGCTGCAACACGGGATGAATTGTTTAGAAGAAATTTTGCATACCCTTCGACGACATAAGGTTCCGATGTTTTTCCCGCTAGAATATCGACTTGTACGTGGGGATGATATTTGGCTCAGTCCGTTTTATCAGCAAGATTCGGCCTCAATTTCGGTGCATCAGTTCTATAAGCAAGATTATCAAGTCATCTTTAAGCTCGTGGAGCCGATTTTTTTAAAATATGGCGGGCGTCCGCATTGGGGGAAATTGCATAGCCTAAATGCGCGGCAGCTTCAAAATGTGTACCCCAAGTGGCAAGATTTTTTGAATATTCGACAAGAATTAGATCCTCAGCAAAAGTGGCTCAGTCCAGAGCTACAGCAATTACTGATTGAATAAGCGTCGTGGAAGGTTAAACACTGAAGACCAATTGAACGATATGAAAAAGGGGATGGCATGGATGCATATTTTCAACAGTTGAATACGCTGTTAAAGCAAAACGGGACGGGGATGCCCCAGTTAATCGTGGATGTTGATGCATTAAATCACAACTTGGTGATCACTCAGCAGCAAATACCACATAGTCTGCATCCGCGCTTGGTAGTGAAATCCTTGGCGTGCATGGCATTGCTTCAACACTGTGCTACACAGCTCAAGACACAGCGTTTCATGCTATTTCATTTTGCACATCTGAAAACACTTTTCGAGTCGATGCCACAAGCCGATGTGTTGTTTGGAAAACCGATGCCAATTCAGGCCTTGAAGCATGCAGACAAGGCAGTTTTGCAGGCCACGCAATCGCAAGTGCAATGGCTGATTGATAGTGAACAGCGTTTAGCCCAATACCTCAAATTTGCTGAGCAGCATCAACTGTGTCTACGCATCAATATTGAAATCGATGTGGGTTTACACCGCGGTGGTCTGAAAACGATCGATGAGCTAAAGGCTATTTTGGATGTAATCGTTCAACATCCTCAACATTTAAAATTTTCAGGATTGATGGGCTATGACGCACATGTGGCGAAGATTCCACGACTGATTCAATCTGCTGAACAGACTTATCAACAATCCCAGAAAAGTTATCAACAATTCAAAGCTTATGTACAACAGCACTATCCAACTTTATGTGATGAACACACCTGTTGGAATGGTGGTGGTAGTCCTAGTTTTAGTTTTCATTGTCAGCAGAGTGTCTGTAACGAAGTCTCGTTTGGCTCGATGTTATTAAAACCTGCAGATTTTGAACTGAAAAATTTACACGCTTTCCAAAGTGCCTTGTGGCTCGCCACACCCGTGTTAAAAGTGTTGCCAAGGACAGAATTACCACAGTTAGAATGGCTCAGTCGTTGGGCAAAATCTCAGGCTGTGTTTATTTATGGAGGCTATTGGCGAGGGGACTATGTTTATCCTCAAGGCAGTCAGCCCCATGCATTATATGGTCGAAGTAGTAATCAGGAACTTGTGCAAATTCCGCAGACAAGTAGCATAGACATAGATGATTATATTTTTTTACGCCCTGCGCAAAGTGAAATGATCATCCCTCAATTTGCACAGCTTTGGTTGTATCAATCAGATCAATTGATCGCCTTAGAGACATTCAGAGAATAAAAAAGCGTCATTACGTTCTTTGGTTCAATTGTTTCGCAATTTTTTTTTACGTGCGTAACATCAGTTATGAATGAGAACGTGATTATTATGTTGACAGCATAAAGCGCATTTCGGCTGAAATCTGCTTGAATTATCAGGAGTCTTGTAAAAGGCGGTAGAAAAATCAACTTCCATGGGATTAGAGGTTTATTAAAGTTGGCAGGGCGTGTAAAATTTAGGTCGAATTTTATTTATCCACCGTTTTTATCTTTTGAGGGTCTCCCTCGATCATAATCTCGCGGTGACATGCTCCATTGTACGGGGCATCACTCCTTAAGGATTTTTATATGCCAATTATCACTTTGCCAAATGGCGATCAAAAAGAATTTGATCATGCCGTGTCTGTGATGGAAGTTGCTCAAAGCATCGGTCCTGGTCTAGCAAAAAATACAGTTGCTGGTCGTGTAAACGATCGTTTAGTTGATGCGTCTGATTTAATTACAGAAGATGCTAGCCTACAAATTATCACGCCTAAAGATGAAGATGGTATTCACATCATTCGTCACTCTTGTGCGCACTTGGTGGGTCATGCAGTTAAGCAATTGTTCCCAGAAGCAAAGATGGTCATTGGTCCTGTCATTGAAGAAGGTTTCTACTATGACATCTGGATGCCACGTCCGTTTACTTTAGATGACATGGCAGCAATCGAAGAGCGCATGAAAAAGCTCATCGACCAAGACTATGATGTCATCAAAAAAATGACTCCACGTGATGAAGTGATCAAAGAGTTCACTGCACGTGGCGAAGAATACAAACTGCGTCTGATCGAAGACATGCCTGAAGAAACTGAAATGGGCTTGTACTACCATCAAGACTACTTGGATATGTGCCGTGGTCCGCACGTTCCAAATACTAAATTCTTAAAATCGTTCAAGTTGACTAAAATCTCTGGTGCTTACTGGCGCGGTGATGCGAAAAACGAACAGCTGCAACGTATTTACGGTACAGCTTGGGCTGACAAAAAACAGTTAGCTGCCTACATCAAACGTATTGAAGAAGCTGAAAAACGCGATCACCGTAAAATTGGTAAAGCGTTAGACTTGTTCCATATGCAAGAAGAAGCGCCGGGTATGGTGTTCTGGCATCCAAATGGTTGGACAATCTACCAAGTGCTTGAACAATACATGCGTAAAGTTCAACAAGCCAACGGTTACCAAGAAATCCGTACACCGCAAGTGGTTGATTTCACACTTTGGGAAAAATCTGGTCACGCAGCAAACTATGCTGAAAACATGTTTACGACTCACTCAGAGAACCGTAACTATGCTGTAAAACCAATGAACTGCCCATGTCACGTGCAAGTCTTCAACCAAGGTTTGAAATCTTACCGTGATCTTCCAATTCGTTTGGCTGAGTTTGGTTCATGTCACCGTAACGAACCATCGGGTTCATTACACGGCATTATGCGTGTACGTGGCTTTACACAAGATGATGCGCATATCTTCTGTACGAAAGAACAAATCGGTACTGAAGTTGCAGACTTTATTAAACTGACATTAGACGTTTATAAAGACTTCGGCTTTGAAGAAGTACAAATGAAGTTGTCGACACGACCAGAAAAACGTGTGGGTGATGACAAACTTTGGGACATGGCAGAAAAATCTTTAGCAGACGCTTTAGATGCTGCTGGCTTAGAGTGGGAACTTCAACCGGGTGAAGGCGCATTCTACGGTCCGAAAATTGAATTCTCATTGAAAGACTGCTTAGGTCGTGTATGGCAGTGCGGTACAATTCAATGTGACTTTAACTTACCAGAACGTCTTGACGCATCTTATGTGACTGAAGATAACGACCGTGATCAGCCTGTAATGTTGCACCGTGCAATTCTTGGCAGTTTCGAGCGTTTTATTGGTATACTTATTGAACACTATGCTGGTTTCATGCCACCTTGGTTGTCTCCAATTCAAGCATGTGTGATGAACATTACCGATTCACAAGCTGAAGCATGTGAGTCAGTCGTCGCTAAACTTAAAGAAAGCGGTATCCGTGCGATTTCAGACTTGAGAAATGAGAAAATCGGCTTTAAGATTCGTGAACGTACTTTAGAGCGTATTCCTTACTTATTGGTTCTTGGGGACCGTGAAGTTGAGGAAGGTACTGTAAACGTCCGTACTCGCTCTGGAAAAAATTTGGGTACTATGTCAATTGATGCATTCGTTGACCTAGTAAAAGCAGCCGTAGCCGAACGCGGCCGGTACATTGTGGAGTAAAAGCGATTAAACAGCCTGACCGTAATCAACAGGGCGGAAAATCAAACCGTCCTGCCTTGAATGATGAAATTCGTGCAAAAGAAGTCCGTCTAGTAGACGAAAATGGCGAGCAAAAAGGGATTGTATCTCTTACTGACGCCTTGCGCGCTGCTGAAGCAGTAGATCTTGACCTTGTTGAGATCGTTGCCAATGCCGAGCCACCAGTCTGCAAAATCATGGATTTTAACAAGCATTTGTTTGATCTAAAACAAAAGCAAAAAGAAGCGAAGAAAAAACAACATCAAGTACAGGTGAAAGAAATCAAACTCCGCCCTGGTACTGATGTTGGTGACTACAACGTTAAACTACGTGCGATTATCAAGTTCCTTGAAGAAGGCAACAAGGTAAAAATCACGCTTCGTTTCCGTGGTCGTGAAATGGCACACCAACAGCTTGGTCTTGCTCAATTACAAAAAATTGAAGCTGACGTTGCTGAAGTAGGTGTTGTTGAACAATCACCGAAAATGGAAGGTCGTCAAATGGGTATGCTACTTGGTCCTAAAAAGAAAAAGTAAGCATCTCTTGATGAAAAAAGCCCTGCGGATGCAGGGCTTTTTTATGTCTGAATTTTGAATTATTCAGCTAGTCGTTGCTGGCTTGCTTCAACAATAGGAATATTGGCTTCAGTTGGGACATAAATAATTTGTTGAATACGACCATCTCTTAGTGCCTCACCAAAGGCACCAATAAATTCTTGCTTTCGATATTCGGGATATTCTTTGGCGGCTTGTCCCACGAGTTTAATGGCTTGGGCGCGCAGTTTGGCACTTTCAAGTTCAGCTTTTGCCACTTGGACCTGAATCATTTTCGATTGTTCAGCTTCTGCTAGAGCAGCCTGACCGTCCATGCCTTGTTTCCAGACTTTATAATGTGGCCAAGCAAACATCAGGAGCAGCAGTACAACCAATAAAAAGAATAAAACCACAAAAATACCGAGGGGATTGAGTGTGTTTTGTCGCATATAGCTCATAATTGAACCTGTATAAGTTGATTTTTTATTTGAGATTATTGGATTTGTCTTGTTTGGAATATATTGGAAAAATCATTTCTTAGCATAAAATATGAGCTAAATTATAAATACTGTAAAGCCAAAATTTTAGAGAATACTAAATAAATAAAGTGCATAAATGTCGCTGAAAAATTCAGTTAGGCTTAAGGCTTTTGTATTAAATTCATGTTATAAAATGCAGATAAAATTGCATAACCTGAACTAAAAACGAGAATATTCATAGGAAAAATATATGATTGACCTCTACTATTGGGGTACACCCAATGGACATAAAATTACCATCGCTTTAGAAGAAATGGGTTTGGAATACCAAATTTTTCCGATTAATATCTTGGAAAATGATCAATTTCAGCCAGACTTTTTGAGAATTTCTCCGAACAATAAAATCCCTGCAATCGTGGATCAGAATGGCCCACGAGGAGAGTCAATTTCAGTTTTTGAGTCTGGTGCGATTCTGCAATATCTTGGACGTAAAACAGGTTTGTTTTATCCAGAAGATGAGTTTGAGCGCGTTGAAGTTGAACAATGGTTGATGTGGCAAATGGGTGGTTTTGGGCCCATGTTAGGACAAAATCATCATTTTAGTCGTTTTGCACCTGAACGTATTCCGTATGCAACTGAACGTTATGTAAATGAATCTAAACGCTTGTATAAAGTTTTGAACCATCAGTTGATTGGTCAAAAATTTGTGGCTGGAGAGTATTCGATTGCAGATATGGCTATTCTGCCTTGGGCACTGCGTCATGAATGGCAGCAAATTCAGCTGGAAGATTATCCATACGTGAAAGACTATATCGATCGACTGACGGCCCGTCCAGCGGTACAAAAAGCCTTAGCAATACAGGTTTAAAAAAAGAGCATGGAAACATGCTCTTTTTTTTTATGAAATGAATAGAAGCTTTTTCCACCAAGGTCTTTGGTTTTCTTTCAGGGTCTTGAGTGAGAAGGGCTGTAGGGCAACAAAGGGGTAAGCGACACCATTTTCGATATAAGGTTTGAACTTGGCACGTAAAAGTGACTGCTCAACCCGCTTATCAATGTGTGTAAGTCCAGAGCTTTTGATTAATTCAGCTTTTTGAACTTCGCCGGTGGCTAAAACATACAATTTAAAACTAAGGTCACGATTTTGATTGCCCAGATCGTCATTGTTGAAGTTAAAGATAGGTCGCTTTTGCCAAATCATTTGATCTTGTGTAATCACGTGTTGTTTGGCAACTTCAGAAGGACTTTGTGCATATAAAGCGGTCAAAATTTGTAATAACACGATAAAACTTAAGCAAAGAATTTTTTTCATAAAGTGAGTTAAAATTATTCAATATTTGCGTGGCAGATTAGAAGTCTCATGTATAAAAGTAAAGTGCGGAAAGACTCACCTTAAGATTTTAGATAGGACGGAAGAAAATTCTAACGCTGTGTTAGAATGCGGCGCTGCCGAAAAGAACGCGTTGTTGACGGCTTAGTTGGACGATTTTGCGATGAAAGACTTTTTCTTAAATTTTACCCGTATTGTTGAAAATAACCCAAGAATCTATTGGAGTATTATTTTTGGTATTGCAGGCTGCTTAGTGCTATTTGTCGCTGAAATTGTGCATGTTCAAAATATTCTTGCAGATTTACATACCAAAGATCAAAACTTGATGCGGGCTGCGATTGAACCGATTTCTTCACAATATAAATGGTCGAGAATCGTTGTAATTGTTGCAGCAGTGCTTTGGTCAAATTTTGAATATTTGAAGTCGAAGAAAAAATTAGGTCTCTAAGCATTCGTTTCGATGTGGTCGTTTTTAGTTTTATTCTTCGCGGCATTTGGGGCTGCGACCTTACTTCCTTTACAGTCCGAAGCCGTATTGCTCGGCTTGTTGAGCTATGGTCAACATAATCCATGGCTGCTGATTATGGTGGCCAGTATTGGTAATATTCTCGGTTCTTGTGTGAATTGGTGGCTCGGTTTAAAAGTAGAACATTATAAAAATAAAACATGGTTTCCCGTGTCAGAGTCGAAAATGCAGCAGGCACAGGGTATTTATCACAAATATGGCTATTGGTCTTTGCTACTGAGTTGGCTGCCGATTATTGGAGACCCAATTACTTTAATCGCGGGTTTAATGAAAGAAGACTTCTGGCGCTTTGTGTTCATGGTTACCGTGGCGAAAACAGGACGTTATCTCTGTATTTATCTTATATTTTTAGGTTTTTTCTGAGATAAAAAAACAGGGCATTGAAAGATTCAATCCCTGTTTGAAATGTTGCATCTATTATTTATTTACAGCCGTTCACTTTAAACTGAATTTCATCTTTAAAGTTCGACTTTTTGTAGACCCATAGGGTGCTCGCAGTACGTTTAACCGAGATCTGACTATTTCTTAGTGCTTCAACGACTTTCTGATCGAGTGCATAAATGCCAGAGCCTTGCTTGATCTTGACCTTTTTCACTTGTCCGTGTTTGTCCACTTTAAAGTTAAATTTGACTTTACGGTCGTGCTGTTTCAACTCATGACTAGTGAGATCTAATTTTGGTTGAGATACATATTGGAATGGCGTTTTCTTATTTGCACTTTGTGCATTCCAAACTTTTGAATCAAAGTTGAAATCACATTCAGGCGTATTGCCTTTAACTCTCAAATTAAACGCTTGATAGCCAATAATGGCTTTGGCTTCACCATTTTCTAAATGTGGTTTGACTTTAGCTTTTTTGACAGCAGAAATTAAGATTCGGTCGAGTTGATCGACACCTGTACTTTCTTCAACACTTGCATCGGTAATTGTACCTTTTGCATTCGCTGTGACACGAATAATGGCTGCGCGATCACGTTGCTTGAGGTCTTCATTGGCATATACTGGTTTTGGAAAAACCGACCAATTTAAACGCGTGGTTAAATGCGCAGGAGCAACTTCAATATTCTGTGCCGGAAGTTGGTGGGTTTTGGTAGAAGCACTAAACGCTGTAGAAAATGGAGCGCAGGCCAAAAGGGTTAAGCACAGATATTGTTTCATAAGTCTATTCTAAGATCACAAAGTGAGTGATGAATGCGTCGATATTGCTGCGCAGTATTTCCTGTATTGGAAATACTGGCAAGGTTTAAATGGAAAATATGCCATTATTTTTTTGACTGATGGGTAATGTCGATCCAAAACAAGTCACGGGTTTTTGCCCAACTGATCGCAACTACAGCCATGGTCATACAGCCACCAAACAGTGTCGCCATGATCGTGCCCATATATTTTGCAGCCAATCCAGATTCAAATGCACCAAGTTCATTACTACTGGAGACAAACATGCCATTGACCGCGGCTACACGGCCACGCATATTTTCAGGTGGATAGAGCTGTAAAATCGTTTGACGCACGACGACAGAAACACTGTCACATGCACCAGTCATTGCCAGTGCAAAGAGTGATAACCAAAGATGGCTTGAAAATGCGAATAAAATGGTAAATACACCAAAACCCGTTACAGCCAATAACATATTGCGCCATGCATGATGAGTTGGAGGGAATTTGGTCAATGCAATCATGGTGATGAGTGCGCCAATAGACGGTGCTGCCCGTAAGTAGCCTAAACCTTCAGGCCCCACTTTTAAAATATCTTCGGCAAAAATCGGTAAGAGGGCAATCACGCCACCAAAAAGCACAGAAACCAAATCGAGTGAAATCGCCCAAAGGACAATTTTGGTTTTCCAGATAAAACGAAAACCTTCACTTAAACTATCTTTTAAATTGTCAGATTCAATTTTAGGGAAACTGCGTTTACTGAGCAGATTAATGAGGACGAAGCAGACCGTTAGTAGTGCTGCAACACTGAGCAAACTGGTTTCACGGCCTAAAAATGCCAACATAAAACCGCCAAGCATTGGCCCAATAATCACCCCGCTTTGCCAACCAATCGTTGTCCATGTTGCACCATTGGCATAGAGCTCCCGCGGGATCAAAAAAGGTTTAAGCGACGTTGCCGAGGGATTATAGAAACCACGGATCGTTCCAAGCCCAAAAATGACCGAATAAATACCCCAAGACAGTTGGGTGACATCAATTTGCCCGAGACCATATTGGTGAAATAGCCCCCAAAGAATCAGTGGCATCGGTACAGAAAAAAACAGACAAATTTTCATAATGGTCTGTTTATTGAAACGATCTGCAAAATATCCTCCCCACAAAGAGAGGGCAATAAAAGGAATTGCTTCGGCTAAACCAATTAAGCCCAGTGTTAAGGGGTCTTTGGTGATTTGATACAGTGAATAAGCAACGATAATTTCTTGAATCAAAATGGCTAAGGTCAGACAAAATTGATTGAGCGTAACAATCGAGAAATCCCGATAACGTAGGGCTGCAAAAGCATCCTGTGCAGGTTTCATAATGGACAGTAATAGTTGGTGTGCCGACATTATATAAGCCTTATTGGGCATCGCTTATAAAATCATCGGAAAATCTATATCAGAAAATTAATTAAGATCGATATTCGGTAGAAAGATTTGCTTTTGTTTTGAGCAAAGATGCTTTAGAATACTCGCTCCCTTACCTGCAGGGCGTCTTTGCAATGGTGCAGACGTGCCGAACAGGTGTTCAAAAGAGGTTCTTATGCCTAAGATGAAAACTCGCCGTGGTGCAGCTAAACGCTTCAAGCCAACTGCAAACGGTTTTAAACGTCACCAAGCGTTCAAACGACACATTTTGACCAAAAAATCTGCTAAGCGTATCCGTCAATTACGCGGCTGTGTAATGGTTCACGTAAGTGACGTTGCTTCAGTTCGCCGTATGTGCCCATACATCTAAGGAGATTATAAATGGCTCGTGTTAAACGTGGTGTACAGGCTCATCGCCGTCATAAAAAAATTCTTGCTCGTGCTAAAGGTTACTACGGCGCTCGTTCACGCGTATATCGCGTAGCGTTCCAAGCAGTAATCAAAGCAGGTCAATATGCTTACCGTGACCGTCGTCAAAAGAAACGTCAATTCCGTGCTCTATGGATTGCGCGTATCAATGCTGGTGCTCGTCAAAATGGTTTGTCGTACAGCCGTATGATCGCTGGCTTGAAAAAAGCTCAAGTGATTATCGACCGTCGCGTACTTGCTGACATCGCTATGCATGATTCAGTTGCATTTGCAGCTTTAGCTGAAAAAGCTAAAGGCGCATTGGCTGCTTAATCATCTTAGATGATAAAAAAGACCGCTTTTAGCGGTCTTTTTTTTGCCGATTATTTTTGTGCCATTGGTCGGATAAAAGATATTTTTCCTGTTATTGATCAACTATACCTAGTTTCAGTGATAGTAGGGCTGTTTTTTTCATGTTCTAATACAGTCATTTATGATGAAATGTTGCGCGAACATGAACAAAATTTATAAAGTCATTTGGAATAAAAAGAAATTATGTTGGCAAGCAGTTTCTGAACTTGCCACACAGGGGCAAGTGTCTGGCGAAGCGAAAAAAGCGATCAAGAAGGTGAGATCTAATGCACTTACAGCATTAATGTTACCAGCACTGTCTGCGTTATCTTTCGCTGTGAGCGCAGCACTTCATGATAGTGCCTTACCAACAGGTGCGAATGTCACATCGGGTGAAGCACAGTTTCAAAATGCGGGCAATCAACTCAATATTCAGCAGAATACTCAACATTTGTCCACGGTGTGGGACACTTTTAATATTGGAAAAAAGGCTGAAGTTAATTTTGTACAGCCCAATCAATCGTCAATTGCGGTCAACCGTGTTTTAGATAGCAATGCAAGTCAAATTATGGGAAAACTGAATGCCAATGGACAAGTTTTTCTAATTAACCCCAACGGAATCGTATTTTCCAAAACTTCGCAGGTCAATGTTGGTGGCTTGGTGGCTTCGACTTTAGATCTTGAAACAGACAATCAACATGGACAAATGAGTTTTGCGAATCAAGGTAAAGCAGGGAAAATTGAGCAACATGGCAAAATTACGATAAAAAATGGTGGAACAGTTGCACTGATTGCACCACAAATCACGCAAACAGGTGAAATGATTGCACCGAATGGTGAGGTCAGACTTACAGCGGCAGATCAAGTTCGCATCCGATTAGATCAGGGGAAACTTGCTAGTTACGATATCGATCAAGGCACTTTACAGGCCTTGATCGATCAAGGTGGTGTCATTATCGCAGACGATGGTCGTGTTCATCTTACGGCGCAGGCACAACAAAACTTAGGGCGTGCTGTGGTTAACCACAGTGGTTATATACAAGCCAATCGTTTAACTACCAATAGCAAAGGCGAAATTGTGTTGTTGGCAGATCTGGCGCATGGCACCACGCAGTTGACAGGACAATTATCCGCACAAGGTAAAAATGGACAGTCAGGTGGTTTTGTTGAAACTTCAGCAGCGACTGTGAATATTACCAATAGTGCAAAAGTAAATACCCAAGCTGAATTAGGTGCGAAAATAGGTCAATGGTTGATTGATCCAGTTGATTTTGTTGTGGGGAAAGAGGGCAATATCACAGGTGCTGCTTTAAGTGCTGCTTTAGAGCAGACAGATGTCACCATTCAAACACGTGATGCACAAAGCACAGTATCGACAGATCCAATATTGATCGAGCCAAGTATAGGTCAAGGGGATATTATCATTCATGATGCGATTACTTGGCAAAGTGGTCAGGCACTCACATTGGATGCTAATAACAATATTTTTATTAATAATGTGATTGATGCAAGTCAAGGTCAAGGCGGTCAACTCCATCTGAAGTATGGTCAACACAGCCTTGATGGTAAAAGTGGCAACCAATATGCAGATTACTTTATTCAAGCGCCTGTACATTTACAGCAGGGTTTGAACTTTAGTATTCAACGTGGTTCTCATCTAGAAAATTTAAAAACATTTCAGGTTCTGACAGATATCAATGCTGTACAGAATATGAAAAATGATCTGAACGGTTATTACGCATTAGGCGCACATATTGATGCGAAGAGTGTCGCAAACTTTGTACCTGTGGGGAGCATGACTGAAGGCTCTGGCGAAGATGCAGGAAATCATCCATTTAAAGGATTATTTGATGGTTTAGGTCATGTGATTGAAAATCTAACCATTCATAAACAAGGTTTTCAAGGACAAGACAGTTATGCTGGTCTCTTTGGTAAGATTGAAGATGCGGATATCCGTAATGTCGGTTTAATCAATGCACAGATACAGGGGGGGGCATTCGTTGGTGGATTGATTGGAGAGATGACGGATTCCAAGCTCAGTAACAGTTTTGTGCAAGGACATGTCGAAGGGCAATACCATGTAGGTGCTCTCGTTGGTTACGGTTTTAATAGTGCGCTTGATCAGGTTTATAGTACAGGTTCAGTGAATTATGAAGATGGTGAAAGTACACTGGTTGGATATCTACATGATGCTTCCATTACCAATGGCTATTTTAGTAAGCAAAATGGTGCTGTAACCGTATGGGATGGATTGGGTGTAGACAGTGTGTTGAGCGCTGAAGAAGCTCAACAAAGCCAATCTTATAGCAATTTAGGTTGGGATATTACAAATACTGCGGGACAAGCAGCAGCATGGCGTATTTATGACGGGCAAACAGGACCTCTACTCAAGGCATTTCTGACACCACTTACCATAAAAGCCGATGATTATGTGGGCGAATACAATGGTCAAGTGCAAAACAGTAATAGCTATACAACCTCTGTTCAAAGCGCAGATCCAACGCAAATTTTAGGTGAAGCCATCTATACGGGTGGTAGTAAGAATGCGGGTCAGGCACAGTCTGAAATAACAGGGTTGTACTCCACGCAAACAGGCTATGACATCGACTTTGTTGCAGGTCAGGTACAAATCAATAAAGCCAAAATTTCAAGTATTGGCAATGCCGTCACCGACAAAATCTATGATGGTTCACTGACAGCAAATTTGACAGGGCAAGCGCAGGCAAATGGTCTATTTGGTGCAGATCAAGTACAGGTCAATGTTGGAACGGCCTCTTTTCTGGATAAAAATGCAGGTGATAACAAAGCTGTTGTTTTAAGCGAAGTTACATTGTCAGGCCAAGATGCCACGAATTATGAATTGGTGAATGAACTCAGTACAGTAGCGAATATTTCACGCCGAGAAATTCAAAACATTACGGGGATTCAAGCCCAAGATAAAATTTATGATGGAACGCGTACGGCACACATTGACCAGTCGCAATTGGTATTGGATGGATTGATTGTAGGAGATCAACTGAGCTTAGATGCCAATGCACAATTTACGACCAAGCAAGCAGGAACAAATAAAGATGTGGTCATTGACCAATTGAGCTTAGGTGGTGCAGATGCATCAAACTATGTCTTGTCTGAACAATTACAACAATCAGGTACGCATTCAAGTGCAGATATTCATCAAGCGGAAATTCGATTGGTGGATGGCTTAAATGTACGAGATAAAGTTTATGATGCAACCACAACCGCAGTACTTGAATCACAAAATGTAGTATTTGATGGTTTAGTACAAGGGGATCAGCTTAGGGTGGATGGCACTGCAAGTTTTGCAGATAAACATGCAGGTGAAAATAAAGTTGTTTATTTGCATAGCTTAGATTTAATTGGTGAAGATGCGTCTAACTATCGCTTAGTGACACAGCCCTATCAGTTGAGCGCAAGCATTGATAAAGCCATACTGAATCTCAGCAATCTTTTGGCAACCAATAAAATCTATGACGGGACTTTAGATACTCAGGTTGAATTATGGAATGTTCAAATTGATGGTCGCTTAGGCAACGACTTGGTCAATGTTGCAGGCGGTAAAGCACAGTTCGCAGATAAAAATGCGGGTCAAAACAAGACGGTTTATATTTCGGATTTGGTGCTGACAGGTGCGGATGCAGAGAACTATCAGTTACAGCAAGCACCATTGACCGCCACGGCGAATATTGCTCAGCGTGTCATTTCAGACATGAGCGGTTTTGGCAGTATTGTTAAAACCTACGATGCCAAATTGAGCGCACCTTTAAGCACCCAATATGCACAGACCCATGAAGCAATTACGGGTGACAATGTCATGCTGTATGCCACGGATGCTAGTTTCGGGGATAAAAATGTCGGTTTAAATAAAGTCGTTCGTTTGCATGGCTTAGAGCTTATTGGGGCAGATGCTGCCAACTATGCTTTAGCCACCAATGCCCAGTGGTATCAAGGCAGTATCAACAAAGCCCTCATTGCAGATATTCAAGGGCTGATTGCCGAAAACAAAGTCTATGACGGTACAACCCATGTGCAACTCAATCAAGATCAAGTGAAGTTGGCTGGTGCTTTCATTGGAGATCAGTTGAACTTAGAGATTGGTCAAGCCCAGTTTGCAACAAAAAATGCTGGACAAGATCGTCTAGTGAGTGTATCTGGACTGACGCTGAATGGACAAGATGCACAAAACTATCAGCTGTTGCCAACATCTCTCAATTTACAGGCGAATATTGATCAAGCGGTTATTCATCTGCAAGGCGTACAAGCACTCGATAAAACCTACAATGGCAATATCAATGCGCAGTTTAATATCAATGACATAGCATTGAATGGAAAAATTGCAGGGGATGATTTAGGACTGGTATTGAATGGTGTCTACGCAGATAAAAATGCAGGGACAGATAAATCAATTCGTTTAGTTCAGGCTTATCTTTCGGGTATAGATGGTCAGAACTATCGTTTAGCTGAGGGAGCTTTACAGACTCACTATGTTGCGGATATTCATCGTGCCAAAATTTCCGATATTACAGGTTTGAATGCAGATAAAGTATATGACGGTACCACACAGGCGTTGATCAACACTACAAATGCTGTTTTAAACGGCAAGATTGAAGGGGATGATTTACAACTGCTGGCAGATGGTACATTTGCAGATAAACATGCAGCAGCAGATAAAAACGTACAGGTCAATCTTCAATTGGTCGGTCAAGATGCGCAAAACTATGAATTAGATAAGCCAGTGCCTACTTTAACTGCAACCATTGATAAAAAAATCATTTCTGCGATTCAGGGGATTACTGCCAAAGACAAAGTTCATGATGGAACAACAAAAGCAGATCTGAATTTGGACGCTGCTATATTTGATGGAATGATCGTCGGTGACGAGCTAGGCGTACAGGCTGATGGTCATTTTACTGATGCTGTAGTGGGTAGCGATAAAACCGTCCATATTGAAAATATAGTCCTTACGGGAGCAGATGCACAAAATTATCAGCTTGCAGATGTGCCATTCACCACGACTGGGAAGATTAAGGATAAAGTCATTTATGGTGCAATGGATTATGTGCCAATCGGTGGGAGTAATCTGGATATAACTCCACTTGATATCTCATCAATGGACATAGAAACAGCCTTGCTAGCAGTGCAAAGTCAAAGAGCGAACTTGTTAGAAAGTCAGCTTCGAGATCAGATTGCGGGAGTGCAGGCTAGGAATGATCAAATTGGCAAACTCAATACAGTGTCGAATAGTTTGCGGGCTTTATTGGCGGTATTTTCAACATCGCAAAATTCTATCCAAATTACTGCTGGATCAAATATAGACCAGCTATTTCAGCAACTTAAAGTTGATGCTCAATCTGCTGGTGTAGATATTGGAAGCTTATTGAAAGGCAATGTTTTAAATAAAGCAGATATAGAGGCTTTGCAAACAGGAATTAAAGGTCAAATAGATTCAGCGTCAAACTCTCAGCAAATGGATATGCTGCGTTTGCAGAGTTTGACGAGTAAACGCAATGAAGCTTTTGAAAGTCTAATAAACTTTATCAAAAAAATGCAGGACATCCGTAATTCTATTATTGGCAATATGCGGAATGTTGTTCAGGCACCAAAAGTTGTTATTGTTGATGCAAATGGTAATCCACAGGCAAGTACGCCTTCGAGTGTGACACTACCAGCAAATGGTTCCCCTAATACAAATTCTTTACTCAATGACCCGCTGTTAAATCTAGAGTTGGAAATGAACCATTGGCATAGCCTGATACAGGCACAGGATCAACTCATACAAAGCTTGGCTGATGCGATGAAAGATGTGATAAGACGGGCAGGTTCTGAAAGAAATACGAATAGCCAAACACCAAATCTAGCTAATACAAATGCTGCGATTCCAGCAGTTTTACCTGCATCAGTACCTTCTCCGGCACCAGTTGATCCTGCATCATTAGCTACAGCTATACAAAATAGTGGAAATTCATCTGGTGTAGCTTCAAGTACAAATGGTGGCAATTCAGGTTTGGGTACTAACCCGAGCAACGAAGCTATACAGAGTTTATATACAGCATATTTTGGACGACCGGCTGACGAGGCTGGGCTTGCCAATTGGTCAACACAGCTATCTTCTGGCACCATCGCTCAGCAAAGTATTGGTCTTTACAATAGTGTTGCACAAGCTGGTGGAAATGTGTATGTACCAGCCTCAAGCACTAATACGAACGAAATTTTATCAGAACTCTATCAAAATTTATTTGGACGACCGGCTGAAGGAGGGGGGCTAGCCTATTGGACACAAGTATCTTCTGGAAACAGTAATATGAGTTCTCAGTCTGTAATTGAAGCTATTAGAGCTAGTACTAGCGGAACATCTACTTCTTCAGACGTTTTGATAAATCAACAATTATCGGCCAATCCTGTAAGTTCTGATAGCGTACCTCAACCGATTTTGGATTTTATAACTGATGCATCCAATTCATTGTCCTCAGGTACAAATAGCTCCTCTGCCGAAGCAATTAAGCAGGCATTAGAGAAATTGCAACGAGATAATCTTGCAAAATGAAATTGAGATAAGGACACATGATGTAGCCCCATTTGGGCTACACAATGATTGAGATCATTGGCTACATAGCGAATGGGGCTGAATAAATGAAAACACTAAAAACTTTAGGTGTTAGTAATCATGTTCAGAATTCGACATTGAGATATAGCTTTTTCTATAAATGAAATACCAGTCTCTTTTTAAGAGTGAATATTGGGGGTTGAAATGAATAATAATTTAATGAGAATTACTCATCCTAGAGCATTGCTTTTATGCTGTTTAATGGCAACAGGTCAGCTTTGCTTGGCTGAAAATATCCCTAATGCTGGTGAGCTTTTACAACAGCAACAACAGCCGATATTAGAAAATAAGCCAACCACATCGGCATTGCCAAAAGCAAGCTTACCAAATGCTTTGCAAGGTGAGCAGAAAGTATGGGTAAAAGCATTTCGTTTTCAAGGCAATACTTTGTTTTCTGAACAGGTTTTACAGCAGGAAATAAATGCTTTGAGTCATCAAGAACTGAGCCTAACTCAATTGCAATACGCATTAGATCAAATCAATGATTTTTACGCCGAGCAGGGATATAGCTATTCATTTGCTTTTTTTCCTGAGCAAAACTTATCAAGTGGTATTGTCACTATTCAAGTGGTGGAAACGCTATTAAGCGGTATAAATCTGGATAATCAAACCAATACTCAACCGTGGTTATTGTCACAAATATTGGCACCTTTACAAAACAAGCAGTATTTATCTGATCAGCATTTAAACTTAGTGGCCAGCCGTCTTGCACTTTTGCCTGGGATCTCTCAAGAAATCAGTTTGGCGCGTGGTACTGAGCCCAACACCACACAGGTCAATGTGCAATTATCATCGGCACAAAAGTTAAGTACATATATTGGTGCGGACAACGTGGGTGGAGAATATACGGGCGAAGTTCGTGGTCGTGCTGGTTTACGCTTATACCAGTTGGCAGGTTTGGGGGATGAGCTGAGTCTAGATGTGATGAGCAGTGGATCTGGGCTAAACTATGGTCAAGTGGGATATAACTTCTTTGTGAATGGTTATGGTACTCAAGTGGGTGCAAGCCACTCATACTTAACCTATACCTTACAAAAAGAGCTTAAAGCAGCGGGCTATGAAGGTATTGCAGCCGAATCTTCTGTCTGGTTAAAACAGCATCTGAATACGGGTGAAAATAGCCAAGCAGCTTTGGGTATTGTATTGACGCATAAGCAATTAGAAGATGACGTACGTACAGTGCAAAGTGAGAATCATCGTAGGATTCAGTCTGCGCAGTTGAATTTAAACTATTACGGCAGTGATTCTCTTTGGGGTGGTGGCGTCAATAGCCTATCGACCTCACTTAATTTTGGTCATTTAGATTTAAAGTCAGCTGACGTGAAAGAGGTGGATACTTTAACCCGTAAAACACAAGGGGAATATACCACTATGCTGGTCAATGCAACTCGCTCGCAAAAAATCACTGATGCCAATCAGCTCTTTGTCTCTTTAACAGGTTTCTACAGCCCTGACAATTTAGACAGTGCCGAAGCATTTTATGTGGGTGGCCCAAGTTTTATGCGTGGTTATAAAAATAGTACGGTTTCAGGTTCTCAGGCAATCAGTGCCAGTGTTGAGTTAAGCCAAAGCCTTTGGTCAAGTGCAGAAAATCGAGTCAATGGAACGGTATTTTTTGATGCAGCCAAGTTAAAACTAAATGCATCGACATGGCAGGGCTTTAATAGCAAAAATGATATTTCACTTAGTTCGGCAGGGGTGGGTGTTAATTGGAATAATAGTTTGGTTGGACAACTCCAAGCTCAAGTCGGTTTCCCTTTAAGCGATCAACCAATACAATTGGCAGAGCGTGATGACCATCAAGTGTGGATTTCATGGCAAAAAGTATTTTAACAGTTCATCCTCGATGACATATAAAAGACCGCTTTTAGCGGTCTTTTTTTTGCTTTAATTTTGGCTAATGCTTAATTTAGACGATTCAAAAAACACGCTCAGAAAATATTTTGAAATTATAAGCATGTTTGAAGCTCTCTTTTAAAAGTTATATTTGCTCCTCACCTTGATCATTTAAACCCAAAAAAAATCAAAATCAGCCGTTACATAAATCAGCTTTAATACTTGCTCGGCTACCTGCTTAATATTTAAAAAAACCAAACATTAGGATAAGAATATGCTGGCAGAAATACGTGGAATGGAGCAAGGCACCATTACTCTAGAATTACAAATGATTCCACGCAAAGGGGAATCTGTTAAAATTATGTATGGACCAGATGCACAGCTTGAAGGCGAGGTGGTTTCTGTGAATCACTACATCAATCAGCATGCCAATGAACATAAAGTGCAAATAGAAATTCGGCCATTTAACTATTTAATTACCGCTTAATGAGGCTGTAAAAAAAAGCATCCATATAGGATGCTTTTTGATAGAGCTTGTGAAGCTGGATCAGTTTATCTTTGTCTTAAAGACCAAAATAATAACCACATAAACAGATGATGACTGTGACCACAATTAGCGCAAAAACCCCAGTTTTATTATTGCCGTTGTCATCTGCTGACGGCTTAGAGTAAGCATTCTTTTTCTGACTATTTGGAAGCTGTATATCATCTAAAGGTGATGGAATTTCTTTCACGGTCAAACGTGCAGTTTTATAGTGGTTGGCAACTTTGACAATAAACTTACTGCGAAGATCATCTAACTTTTGCGAAAAATGACGCATATTCAGCTGTTCTTCTGCTGGTAGTGCTTCACCTTCAGCGTTGTATGGATGCTGAATTTTGTCTTGAATAAAAGTATCCAGTGCATCTAAGCGAAGTAAGGTCTGATGTGCATAATCCGCTTGGTAATCTGTCGGCAATAAAGACAGTGCGCTTACATTATTCTGCAGTTGCTCGTGATTCAGCCCATAATAAGGGCTATCTAGCTCAGTTGGTTCAACAAAACCTTTGGCAAATTTGCTATCAAATAATTCATTGTCAGTATAAAGCTGAATATCATCCCAATTGGGTTGTTGTAAGTCGCTATCTATTCGTTTGGCTAAAGCGTTATTTAAGTCAAAGCGCCAAAATGTCTCAAGACGTAATGTAGATCGTTGAGATGTAGGTGCTTCATAATCATTGTCTGCGGTGTACCATTCTGCTAACTCTTTACCAAAGATCCAAGCCTGCTTTTTATGGGCATCATGGCTCACAATAAAGTGCGCAATAGGTAGAAGCTCAACATTGGCATTAGGATTTTGTTCGTCATTCAATAGTGCAGAGCGGTGCAGACTAATACGCTGAACACCTTGTTTTTTTAAGCCTTCTAACCAAATTTGAAAATGCTGTGCCAACAAATGTTGTGACATTAAGTCACGAAACACAAAATGGTGCTGATCGAAAATAGCATGCTGTACCCAGCGTTGAAAACTTAGATTTTGTGCTAAAAACTCATTTCCATAAGTAACCAGTGTTAGTTGCTGTTTCCAAATTTGATCGAGCGCCATAATGAAAGATCTCATTGATAATGCGCCTATCTTATACTTTTTTTAATTCTTGATGCTATTGCAATTTTTACTTATGAATGCGCTTCATCATCGCGTTCAAAAACTGTTAGAATATGGGGTTTTTATATTTTTCTAAATTGTTGCTTTGAGAGTTACTATGTCACTGGAAGCCCTGACCACTGAAGCGCTCGCTGCGATTGCAGCAGCAGATGACCTTGCTACACTTGATCAAGTTCGAGTGCAGTTTACGGGTAAAAAAAGCCAGCTCGCGGAACAATCGAAGTCGCTTGGTAAGATGGATCCTGAAGAGCGCAAAGCCTTTGGCGCTCAAATTCACGCGGTGCGCGAAGCAATCAGCGGCGCGTTGACTGAACGCCAGTCAGAATTACAAAAAGCGGCGTTAGAACAAAAGCTTGCCAGCGAAACTATTGATATTACTTTACCCGGCCGCGGTCAAACGGCGGGCAGCATTCACCCTGTGACTCAAGTTCAAGAGCGTATCTGCCAATTCTTTACCAAAGCCGGCTTTACCGTTGCAACAGGCCCGGAAGTGGAAGATGATTATCACAACTTTGAAGCATTGAATATTCCGGGGCATCACCCTGCGCGCGCAATGCATGACACATTCTATTTTGATGTGAATCACTTGCTTCGTACGCATACCTCTGGTGTGCAAATTCGTACCATGGAAACACAACAGCCACCGATTCGCATTGTATGTCCGGGCCGTGTATACCGCTGTGACTCTGACCAAACGCATTCACCAATGTTCCACCAAATTGAAGGTTTATACGTTGCTGAAAACACCAGCTTTGCAGAATTAAAAGGCTTGTTGGTTAATCTTTTAAATGAATTCTTTGAAAAAGATTTAAAAGTACGTTTCCGTCCATCTTATTTCCCATTCACTGAGCCTAGTGCTGAAGTGGACATTATGGATGAGCGTGGCAAATGGTTAGAAGTATTGGGTTGCGGTATGGTGCATCCAAACGTATTACGTTCAGCAGGTATTGATCCAGACAAATACAAAGGCTTTGCCTTCGGTTTAGGTGTCGAGCGTTTTGCAATGCTGCGTTACGGCATTAATGACCTGCGCATGTTCTACCAAAACGATGTGCGTTTCTTACGCCAATTTGCTTAAAACGAATTTAAACAGTTATTTGGAAATTATTGAAATCCCCCTAAATCCCCCTTTGTAAAAGGGGGACTTTCCTGTCTTAAAGGGCAGATGTGTTTCCCCTCTTTTTAAAAGAGGGGCTAGGGGAGATTAAGGAAATGAATTTATGAAAATTAGCGAAAATTGGTTGCGTACATGGGTTAATCCAGCCATTGATAGCAATACTTTATCTGACCAGCTGACCATGTTAGGTTTAGAAGTTGATGATTTATCTCCTGCTGCAAAACCATTTACAGGTGTTGTGGTCGGTGAAGTGTTAACAGTGGTTCAGCATCCGGATGCTGACCGTTTACGTGTCACTACCGTAAACATTGGTTCAGGCGAACCGTTACAAATCGTTTGCGGCGCGCCAAATGTACGTGCAGGCATGAAAGCGCCTGTCGCGACCATTGGCGCTGTGCTTCCTGGCGATTTCAAAATCAAAAAAGGCAAGCTTCGCGGTATTGAATCGCAAGGCATGCTCTGCGGCGCGTCTGAAATTGACCTTGAAGATAAAATCGACGGTCTATTAGAGCTTCCTGCGGATGCACCTGTGGGCACCAATATCCGTGAATATTTAAGTCTTGATGACCATGTGATTGATATTAGCATCACGCCAAACCGTGGTGACTGCTTCAGTATTCGTGGTATTGCACGTGAAATTGGTGTGATTAATCAACTCCCTGTGACTGCCCCTGAAATTAAAGAAGTTGCTGCAACAATTACTGATGAGAAGAAAGTTGTTGTTGAAACTGATGGTTGCCCACGTTACTTAGGTCGAGTGATCAAAAACGTCAATACCAAAGCACCAACTCCTGAGTGGATGGAGCGTGCATTAGCTCGTGCAGGCATTCGTCAGCACAGTATTTTGGTCGATATTACCAACTACGTTTTAATGGAATTGGGTCAACCTTTACATGCATTCGATGGCGGTAAAGTTGAAGGGGCAGTTCGTGTACGCCAAGCAACAGCAGCAGAAAAGTTAACGTTGTTGAATGAACAAGAAGTTAAATTATCTGAAAACGTGATGGTGATTGCGGATGATCAAAAAGCTTTGGCGATTGCAGGGATCATGGGCGGTCTAAGTTCAGCCGTTTCTGACGATACCACTGAAATTTTCCTTGAGTCGGCGTTCTTTGATCAACTCTATATCGCAGGTCGTGCACGTAGTTTTGGTTTGCATACTGATGCATCTCAGCGTTATGAACGCGGTGTAGACTTTGAATTGCCGATGACGGCAATGCACCGTGCTTCTCAACTTATCGCTGATTTAGCTGGTGGTGAGTTTGGTCCAATTACTGTTGCTGAAAAAGTTGAATTATTACCAAAACGTGAAGCCATTGAACTGAACCAAGCGCAAGTCGATCAACTCCTCGGTTATAAAGTTGAATCTGCATTTATTACCGATGCTTTAACGCGTTTGGGTTGCAATGTCACTGTGAAAGCAGAAGGTGAGTGGACAGTTGTACCGCCATCACACCGTTTTGACATGGCGATTTATCAAGACCTCATCGAAGAAGTGGCACGTATTCACGGTTACGACAATATTCAAATTAGCTTGCCGGTGATTGATGTCAAACTGGCGAAATACCAAGACCAATTTGAATTGGTTCAGTTACGTCAAACTGCAGTGGCTTTGGGTTATCAAGAAGCAATTAGCTTTAGCTTTGCAGATGCGAAACTAGAGAAACAATTGAATCCACAGGTTCAACCACTAGCGCTTGCAAACCCGATTTCTAGCGACCTTGCAGTGATGCGTTCAACCTTATTATCAAGTTTGATCCCATGTGTGCAATACAACGTGAACCGTCAGCAAAATCGTGTTCGTTTCTATGAGCTTGGTCTACGTTTTGATTATCAAGGTGCGAACAGCATTCATGATCTCAAACAGATCCCAACCTTTGCACTAGTTGCAACAGGTTCGCGTACGACTGAATCTTGGCATGGTAAAGCACAGCCTATGGATTTCTTTGACTTTAAAGGCGATGTAGAAGAGATTTTAAATTCTGCACGTTTAAATGTTGAATATGTACGTTCAGAACGTACGTGGTTGCATCCAGGCCAATCTGCTGAAATCTTAGTCAATGGTCAATCAATTGGTTACTTCGGTCGTTTACACCCATCTTTAGAAGATGAGTTGGATTTGGCGACTACTTGGGTCGCTGAATTGGATCAATTGGCTGTTTTGCAAACTTATGTATCTAATTTTACAGAATTATCACGTTTTCCGTCGGTTCGACGTGATATTGCGCTTTTAATTAGTGATAAGATTAATGTTAGTGAAATTCAGCAACTTATCGAAAAAACAGGCGGTGAACTTTTAGACGCAGTTTGGTTATTCGATGTGTACACTGGTCAAGGTGTCGAAGAAGGCAAGCGCTCATTGGCATTTGCAATTCAATGGCAACATCCAACACGTACATTAGAAGATGCTGAAATCAAAAACGGTATGGATAACATACTTCAGGTGTTGGAAAACACTTACCAGGCGACATTGAGGGCTTCATGACAGCATTAACAAAAGCAGAAATGGCTGATCATTTAAGTGAGCTCACGAGTTTAAACCGTCGTGAAGCAAAACAAATGGTCGAGTTATTCTTCGATGAGATTAGCCAAGCGCTAATCTCTGGGGAACAAGTTAAACTCTCTGGTTTCGGTAACTTCGAGTTGCGTGATAAACGTCAACGCCCAGGCCGTAACCCGAAAACGGGTGAAGAAATTCCGATTTCTGCCCGTCGTGTAGTGACCTTCCGTGCGGGACAAAAATTCCGTCAACGTGTTGGAAATGAGCAGATCGATTGATCTGCTTTTTTTTGTCTTTGATTTAGTAGGCGCAGTGTTCATCATCTATCGCACAAGTCATGTTGAAGAATATTCGTTTTAAAGTGAGACGATATATTTGAGTTGAGTTGTCGTAAAGATTGATTGTGGCTTTCTTTGAGCTAAATCTTCAGTTTTTATTTTTCAATAAGCATGGGTTTAGTATTTTGAATATTAGCTATTTTTTATTAATTAGGGTTTAAAGTTTGAGGCAATAAAAAAGAGAGCCAAAGGGCTCTCTTTTTGTGCTGAATAATCGGTTAGATTATTGAGCTTCAGAAGCAGCAGCAGTAGCTTCAGAAGCAGCAGCAGTAGCTTCAGAAGCAGCAGCAGTAGCTTCAGAAGCAGCAGCAGAAGCTTCAACAGCAGCAGCGTCAGACGCAGCAACTACTTCAGAAGCAGCAGCTTCAGATGCAGCAGCAGGAGCAGCTTCTTCAGTTTTTTTAGCACAACCAACGAAAGCTAAAGTAGTAGCAACTGCAGCAGCAATAGCGATTTTTTTGAATAACATGGCATCACTCTCTAAAATATGAGATTAAAAAATAACCTGCGTTAGTCTGTTGTGTGCTTTTATTATGCCTAATTTGAATAGGTATTAAAAATGCATAGAGCAGTCTAACTGGTCTGCGTGTATGCTATCACTGAGTATTTTGAAATGCTACTAGTGACTTTGAAAAAACCGTTAAAAATAGGTGAAAAACGGCCATTTTTTAACAGAAAATAACAATTAAGAGAAAGTTTTATATTGGCTAAATAGCAAATAAACTACTAAAAAGAATAGGGTTTTTTAAAATATATTTTTTATAATCAGAAGCTTGAAAATAAGTTTACATGGAAATCCATCAAATGTTTCTTTGTGTAACCAAAGTCAACCAAATAAAAAGGCCATCGTTATAGATGGCCTTTTCAGTCAAACATTCAACTTAGTTGGATGCTTTACGTTTCATTTGATCAAAGAAATCATCATTGGTTTTGGTTTCTTTCATGCGATCAAGCAAGAATTCCATCGCTGCAAGTTCGTCTTGTGTATGAAGCAATTTACGTAAAATCCAAACTTTACGTAGGTTATCTTCAGACATCAAACGCTCTTCACGACGTGTACCTGATTTTTTGATATTCATCGCAGGGAACACGCGTTTTTCAGCAATACGACGGTCTAGGGTAATTTCTTGGTTACCTGTACCTTTGAATTCTTCGTAGATCACTTCATCCATCTTACTGCCAGTTTCAATCAACGCAGTTGAGATAATTGTCAGTGAACCACCTTCTTCGATATTACGTGCTGCACCGAAGAAACGTTTTGGACGTTCTAAAGCATGGGCATCCACACCACCAGTAAGAACTTTACCAGATGACGGAATCACGGTGTTGTAAGCACGTGCTAAACGAGTAATTGAGTCAAGCAAAATCACTACATCTTTTTTGTGTTCTACAAGACGTTTCGCTTTTTCAATTACCATCTCTGCAACTTGTACGTGACGAGCTGGTGATTCATCGAATGTTGAAGCAACTACTTCACCACGAACAGTACGTTCCATTTCTGTTACTTCTTCAGGACGTTCGTCAATCAGAAGGACAATCAAGAAACATTCAGGATTGTTACGAACAATCGACTGAGCGATGTTTTGTAACAACATGGTTTTACCCGCTTTTGGCGGTGCAACGATAATTGAACGTTGACCTTTACCAATCGGAGCAACCAAGTCGACCACACGCGCAGTTAAGTCTTCTGTTGTACCATTACCTAATTCCATTACCAATTGTTCGGTTGGAAATAAAGGTGTTAAGTTTTCGAAAAGAATCTTATTACGTGAGTTTTCGGGTGTGTCGTAGTTAATTTGATTAACTTTTAATAATGCAAAGTAACGTTCGCCTTCTTTAGGTGGACGAATCGTACCTGTAATAGTGTCACCAGTACGAAGGTTGAAGCGACGGATTTGTGATGGGCTCACATAGATATCGTCAGGGCCGGCTAGGTAAGAACCCGCTGCAGAGCGTAAGAAACCAAAGCCGTCCGACAGAATTTCTAGAACGCCATCACCAAAAATCTCTTCGCCGTTCATTGCGTGGCGCTTTAAGATGGCAAAAATAATATCTTGCTTACGGTTACGAGCCATTCCTTCGAGGCCCATAAACTCGGCAATCTTGATGAGTTCGCCAATCGGTTTTTTCTTGAGTTCGGTTAAGTTCATAGGTGGTCAGATAGAATCTAAAATTCTGAGGTACAGGTTGGAAAAGGGAGCAACAAATGTGCCGCGATCATGCAAGAAACGATAGCAATTGGTTTGCACAAAACAATTCAGAGATCTGATTCGTTATATGAAGATAGATGTGAAAAACAATTCTGTTGCCGAGCGGCATTTTATGTGTTGTGTTGTAAGAAAATGACAGGATTTGAGATCCTTAATTTCTTGAGTAAACAATATAAGAGAGAACACAGCATTTGTCAATTTATCAACCAAAAAAATACGCTGTGTAAAACAGCGTATTTTCGAGTGTTTTTATCGAAAAAATATTAGATGTTTTCTTCGATGAAAGCTGTCAATTTAGATTTTGGTGCTGCACCGACTTGGGTTGCTACAACTTCGCCGTTTTTAAACATTAATAATGCAGGAATGTTACGGATGTTGTAGTTTACAGCTGTTTGTTCGCAAGAAGTTACGTCTACTTTAACGATTTTAACTTTGCCTTCAAACTCAGTTGAAAGTACTTCAAGTACAGGTGCAATGGCTTTACAAGGAGCACACCAACCTGCCCAGAAATCTACAAGTACAGGAGTATCAGACTCTAGTACATCGGCTTGGAAGTTTTCATCAGTTGTATTTACGATATTGCCAGACATGGATTTTGCTCCGGAATTAATTTTTAAGTTGACTCTATGTTTATAAGTATTACATAGCCAACTATAACAATGTAGGGGGTTATGTAAATTTTCGACCTGAATGGCGAGTTTGTCTAATGGATGATCACGATGCTGATGATCGTGTATGACTATCATTGCTTCAGATAAAAAATCGATAAGTTCCGCCCGAACTACTCATAAATGGCTTTTAAATTACATGTATGTGAATTAATCTAAGCACAATTCTGAACAGGTTTTTTTGAATAATGTCTGATTTTTTGATTGATGAAGAATTACTTGCTGCTATCGATATGGGATCGAACAGCTTCCACTTGGCTATCGCACGCGTAGACCATGGTGAAGTGAAAAAAGTTGCATCAATGTCAGAAAAAGTACAGCTTGCCGCAGGTCTAGACGAAAATAAAAATTTGACTGAAGCCGCACAGCAACGAGGATTAGCCTGCCTAGCACGTTTTGTGGGGCGTTTAAATCCTGTACAAGCCAACCGTTTACGTATTGTGGCGACAAATGCCTTGCGTCAAGCAAAAAATGGTCATGAATTTATTCAAAAAGCCGCTGAAATTTTACCAAAACCAATTGAAATCATTGCTGGTCGTGAAGAAGCCCGTCTCATTTATTTGGGGGTTTCACATACCATGGCAAATAGTGGTCGCCGCCTTGTGATTGATATCGGTGGGGGTTCAACAGAGTTGATTATTGGTGAAGAGTTTGAACCGATTCATACAGAATCTGTGCAAATGGGCTGTGTCGCTTTTACCAAAGCGTTTTTTGCTGATGGTGAAATTAACCTGAAAAGTTTTGATAAAGCGGTAAATGCTGCTCGCAAGGAAATCGCAGGCATTGCCAACACTTATAAAGCTGCAGGCTGGGATACTGTTGTCGGTTCAAGTGGCACGATCAAAGCGTGTCGTCAGATTTGTGTCAATATGGGCTGGAGCAACGATCAGGAAGAACTGACACGTGACGGTTTATTTAAACTCAAAGATAAATTGCTTAAATATAAGCATGTCAATGAAATGGAATTTGATGGTCTAAAAGAAGACCGTCGAGCAGTTTTGCCAGCCGGCATTGCCATTTTGTATGCAGTCTTTGATGTGCTGAATATCGATAAATTGGTTTATTCTGATGGCGCGTTACGTGAAGGCGTGATGTACGACCTATTGGGACGTTTCCAACATGAAGATGTTCGTGACCGTTCTGTACATGCGTTGATGGGTCGCTACAACGCAGATATGAAACAAGCTGAACGTGTGGTAAATACCGCTCAACAACTGTTTAATGGTGTGGCGACCGCACTGAATTTGACCAGTGATGACAGTGATTTACTGCGTCGTGCAGCGTATTTGCATGAAATTGGCTTAGCGATCAGTCATAGTGGATACCATCGTCATGGTGCTTATTTACTGCAACATTCGGATATTCCGGGTTTCTCACAAATTGATCAAAACCATTTGTCGCATTTAGTGGCGCATCATCGTCGTAAGTTACGTAGTGACGCGCGCATTGATGTGATGAAAGTCGGTGGTAACAAACTTGTTTACTTATGTCTATTGCTTCGTTTAGCAGTTTTATTAAATCATAGTCGCAGCGATGAGATGCTTCCTGCCATTGAATTAAGCGTGGACAATGCGCAACAATGGCAACTTAGTGTTTCTGGTGATGCCAAACAGTGGCCTTTGTTGGTTGCAGACTTGCATGATGAGCAAGTGCAATTTAAGCATTGGGATATTGAACTGAATATCCAGTCGGAACAATTTATCAATTAACAGACCAGTTAAGTTAGGGATAATGATCGACCTATGAAAAATAAAGCAGCTCAATCTAAAGCCTGGACTACGGTTCAGATCGCACGTCATCCTGAACGTCCGCAGTTTTTGGATTATGTTGGCGAAATTTTTACAGAGTTCGATGCTTTGCACGGTGACCGCCTATTTGGTGATGACGGAGCGATGATTGGTGGTTTGGCTCGTTTAGATGGTCAGCCTGTGATGATTGTAGGTCAGCACCGTGGTCGTAGTACACGTGAAAAATTACAACATAATTTTGGTATGAGTAACCCCGAAGGTTACCGTAAAGCGCAGCGTTTATTGGATATGGCGGAGCGTTTTAATCTGCCCGTCTTTACCTTTATTGATACCATGGGTGCGTACCCAGGTGTGGGTGCAGAAGAACGTGGTCAGGCTGAAGCGATTGCAACCAGCTTAGCTCAGCTTTCTTCACTCAAAGTGCCTGTAGTAGCAACGGTATTGGGTGAAGGAGGTTCGGGTGGTGCGCTCGGTATTGGCGTAGCTGACCGTGTGATTATGTTATCTCACAGTATTTATTCAGTAATTTCACCTGAAGGCTGTGCATCTATTTTGTGGAAAACTGCAGAAAAAGCAGAACAAGCAAGTGAAGCATTGGCATTGACGGCAGATAAATTGCAGAAGATGGGCATTGTAGAATACGTGGTGGACGAAGCGGAAGGCGCACATTTAAACCCTGAAAAAGTCATGCAGGATTTGAAAGTGGTCTTGAAGCAAGCTCTAGAAGAACTGCAACCAATGGATGCAAACGAACGATGCGAAGCGCGTTACCAGCGTTTAATGAAGTTTGGCAGCGACAATTTAGGGCTGATTGCTTAAGTCAAATTCAGGCGCTGCCTGAACAAAGCCGATTTTTAATAGGATGTAGTGGTGGCATGGACTCCATGTTGCTGCTGCATCTTATGTCGTTTTTGTGCCCTGAAAAAATACGGGTGATTTATATTGATCACCAATTACAAGATTGTAGTCATGCTTGGGGCGAATTTGTACGTGCTCAATGTAAAGCGCTGAATTTGCCATTCATCATACAAAAAGTTCAGGTTGCGCAAGGTAACCTTGAAAATCAAGCACGCTCGGCCCGCTATCAAGCCTTTCGCCAACATTTACAAGCAGATGAAATATTGGTACTCGCACATCATCAGCAAGATCAGGCGGAGACATTGATGTTGCGGCTACTTTCAGGTGCTGGTGTCCATGGCCTTGCTGCCATGAAAAAATTCGATGTACGTGAACATTTTACTTTATGGCGTCCGCTATTAGATCTTTCACGTGAGCAAATTTGCCAATGGGCAGCACAGCTACATGTGCAAAATATTCAAGACCTCACCAATTTTGATACTGACTATGACCGCGCGTGGAGTCGTGAAATTTTGTGGCCACTACTCAGTGAGCGATTTCCTAAAATGCAGCAAGCTCTGAGTCGAACCAGTTACTTGATGCAAGATGCCAATGAAATTTTAAACGAGGTATTACAACAAGATTTAGCAGTCTGCGGCTCATCGCAAGCGTTATCTTTGGTGGCTCTACAACAGCTCAGTCTGGCACGTCAGCGTCAGTTGTTATCGCACTGGATGAAAGGTGAGGGACAATATCGTCCTAGTTTTGAAATGGTACAGCGATTATTTTCAGAAGTGATTGGCTCACGCGAAGACTCGCAAGCGGCATTGCACTGGAATGGATTTTATTATCTGCGGTTTCAACAGCAACTTCATCGGATTGCCAAAGCGGATTATCTTCAAACTGAACCCATTCAAGAGGTTGAGGTTGTAACTTGTGTTGCAGGTCTGTGCCTCAAGTTGCCTGCCGGCCATTTTGTGATTCAACCCTCAAAGGTTGGTTTATCACCTGAATTATTGGGGCAGCAACTGCAGATTCGCCCACGTCTTGGAGGTGAAAGAATTCATTTATATGGCCGTGTCGGAAGTTGGCCGTTGAAAAAAGCCATTCAGCAGGCGCAAATTTTTCCATGGCGACGTCATACTATTCAAATATTAAGCCGAGATAATGTTATGCTAGGCGTCTTTACGCCTCAGGGCTTTTGGTTGGCGCAGTCTGAATTTTGTACTCAAGCTGGCTGGCAACCAACATTATCTCTTAACGCTAAATCTGCAATATCGGATCTTCAATCATGAGCGCAATTCTAAATTGTAATATCAGTTTCATTGGTGGCGGCAACATGGCACAGGCTTTAATTGGTGGCCTAATTGCACGTGGTGTCCCGACTACACGTATTACAGTTTCAGATCCCGTAGAAAAAGTACGTGAGCTTTTGGCTGAAAAAGATTTGCATGTGACCGATGATAATGTTGCGGCAATTCGAGATGCTGACATTGTTCTTTTTGCCGTTAAACCTCAGGTGTTGGCAAAAGTTTTGGCACCATTACAAGGTTTGCTAGAAGGGAAGTTGGTGATTTCAATTGTTGCAGGTGCAGAAATTGCAACGATTTCAAAACTATTAGGCACAGAGCGTATTGTTCGTGTCATGCCAAATACACCGGCTTTAGTTCAAACCGGTGCGCATGGCTTATATGCAGGTGATGCGGTTTCAGCTGAAGATCGTGATCTTGCAAGTCAAGTTTTGGCTTCAACGGGTTTAACACTTTGGGTAAACTCAGAAGCGCAAATTGATGCGGTAACAGCTGTTTCTGGCTCAGGTCCTGCATACTTTTTCTATATGATGGAAAGTATGATCCGTGCAGGTAAAAACATGGGTTTGGATGAAAAAGTGGCTACAGCACTAACCTTGCAAACTGCATTGGGCGCTGCACAAATGGCGATTACCAGTGCCAACAGTCCTGCGGAGTTACGTAAAAATGTAACCTCTCCAAACGGTACCACACAAGCTGCGATTGAAGTATTTGATCGTGCTCAAATTTCACAAAATATTCAGGCCGCTTTAGCCGCAGCGCAAAAGCGTAGCCAAGAGTTGGCACAAGAGTTAAGCGAAAGCACCAAATAATTCGATTTGATTTAGGAAAGTTCAAGTATGGGCTCTGCTCAAATTTTTGGAATCATTATTAACGTTGCAATTTTGCTCGTATTTTTCCGTTTTTTAATGCAGCTTGCTGCCGTGAGTCCATATAACCCTGTGGTTTTGGCAACAGCAAAAGCAACAAAAATTGTCGATATCTTTAGCCGAATTTTCCCCACTTTGGCAAAAGGGCGGGTAAATACAGCGGCCTTAGTGTTGGTGGTGATTCTGTATTTGTTAAAAATGTTTGGTTTGATGTATTTGTCTGGCGTGGCGGTGAATAGTCCATTCCATCTGATTATTATGACCTTTGTGACCATGATTCAGGATTTAATCCGTTTCTGTCGTTACTTAATTTTTGCATCGATTATTTTGAGTTGGGTCGTGATGTTTAGTCAGTCACGTTCGCCTTATATTGAAGTGGTTCAAGAATTGGCAGAACCGCTACTTGCGCCATTCCGCCGTATTCTTCCAAATATGGGGATGATTGACTTGTCACCAATTTTTGCGATTTTGGCATTGTTGGTTGCGGAAACCATTATGAAGCAAGTCGCAATTGCATTATTGACTGGTCTTTAATCTGAGCTAAGATGAGTTAAATTAAAAAGGACGCCGAGGCGCACTGCTGTCCCATAGTTTGCTTTAAATAAAAAAACCTGAGTCCTAACAGTTAAAATATGAGTGCAAACAAACACTTTAACGACCAGGATTCAGGTTTTGTCACATCAGAATACCGTATTTCATGAGCTAATTAAACCTGTTGTGCGACAGGATTTTGAACAACTTGCTAAAGTGCACCATGTTGGACAGAAATTTAGAGCGGCTTCCCGGTGGGATCAGTTTATTGCCATATTGATGTCTCAATTCTCTTGTAGGCAAAGTCTGAGAGATATTCAATCCAATTTGGAGTGCCAACAGGAAAAGCTAAGTCATCTCGGAGCAAAGTCTATTCCCCGAAGCACGCTGGCACGAATCAATGAGCAGCAGCCTGCTGCCTTGTATCAACAGCTATTTTACAAGTTGCTTAAATACTATGACCACTCAAAAGTCGCTCATAAATTTCGCTTTAAGAATCCCTTGTATTCCTTGGATGCCAGTCATATTGACCTGTCGCTTTCCTTATGTGAATGGGCCAAAGTTCACGACTCAAAAGCCAGCATGAAACTCAGTATAGGATTGAATCACAGCAATGATATTCCTGAGTTTGTTGCAGTTGAAAATGGCAAAGAAAATGACATGGTACAAGGCCGCAAATTCCAGTTTCCTGCTGGCAGCATTGTAGTTTTTGATAAAGGCTATGTCGATTACCAATGGTATGCAAATCTGACTGCTCAAAACATTGGATTTGTCACACGTTTTAGGCCTAAATCTGTGTATCAGGTGATCCAGCAACATCCAGTGCTTGAATCCAAAGGTATTCTAAAAGATGAAACCATTCAGCTGAATAGCGCACATGCCCTAAAAAGAAAAGCCCCAGTGTTAAGAAGAATTGAATATAGAGATCAGCAAAGTGGCAAGCACTTTAGCTTTCTCAGCAATAACTTTCATTTAGCCGCCTCCACCATTGCGGCGATTTATAAAGATCGTTGGAAAGTTGAGCTGTTCTTTAAGGCGATTAAGCAGAATCTCAAATTAAAAGCGTTTCTAGGTCGCAGCAGGAACGCAATTCAGACACAAATCTGGATTGCGATGATCGCCTATTTATTGGTGAGTTTCGCTCAACATTTAGGAAAAACAGGTTGGACAGTTCAACGTTTACTCAGAATAATTCAAGTGAATTTGTTTGAAAGAAGAACTTTAAAAGCTTTATTTTCACCCGATAAAATACCCATAAAACAAGAGGAAGCTCAAATGAGCTTCCTCTTGTGAAAAATTGTGGGACAGCAGTGCGCCGAGGCGTCCTTTTTTGTGGATTTAATATGAGGTGTAAAACAAGATATTTTTACTAACTAAGAAACATCTCACCTCTATCCCAACCTTCCTCCTAGAAGGAGAAAGGTGTGAATGAACGTGAATGAATTAGTGTGCTTCGTCCCAGTTATTACCTTGACCGACTTCCACAATCAGTGGAACGGAAATTTTCAACACAGATTGCATCACTTCAGTCAGTTGGGCAGAGAGTTCATCGGCAATTGCAGCATCAACTTCAAATACCAATTCATCGTGTACTTGCAGTAACATTTTGGCTTGATCTTTTGGTAAGATTTTATCGACTGCAATCATAGCCAATTTAATAATATCTGCCGCAGAACCTTGTAGTGGTGCATTGATCGCTGCACGTTCAGCGCCTTGTTTCACCATTTTGTTGCTCGCCATAATGTCTGGTGTATACAGACGACGACCTAAAATGGTTTCCACAAAACCTTGTTCACGTGCAACTTTGCGAGTACGTTCCATATATTCCAAAACACCAGGGTAGCGTTGGAAGTATTTACCAATATAGTTACGCGACTCTTCACGAGTGAAACCTAATTGACGGGTCAAACCAAATTCTGACATGCCATAGAGCAGACCGAAGTTCACCGCTTTGGCTTGACGACGTTGGTTGCTAGTCACTTCGTCGAGTGGAATGCCCAAAACTTCTGCCGCTGTACGTTTATGTACATCTTGCCCATGATTGAAGGCATCGACCAATGCATGATCTTGTGAGAAGTGCGCCATTAAACGTAATTCGATTTGCGAGTAATCGGCTGCCAATAAAATGCGACCTTCAGGTGCAATAAAGGCTTTACGGATTTGACGTCCAATATCTTCACGGACAGGAATGTTTTGCAAGTTTGGATCTGTGGATGACAGACGACCTGTAGCCGTTAACGCTTGGTGATAGCTGGTATGTACACGATGTGTGTCATTATTCACTTGCTTTAACAAACCGTCGGTATAGGTGCTTTTCAGTTTAGAGAGACCACGATATTCCAAAATTAAATCAGTAATCGGATGGTCGATTTTTTCTAACACACTTTCACTGGTACTGTACTGACCTGTAGAAGTTTTCTTACCGCCTTTTAAACCTAATTTATCAAACAGAATCTCACCAACTTGTTTTGGTGAGCTGACATTGAAGCTTTGACCCGCAAGATCGGTAATTTCTGTTTCTAAATTTTGAATGGTATTGGCAAATTCCACACCGAGTTGGTCGAGGAAGTTCATATCCAATTCAATGCCGTTTTCTTCCATAGAGGTTAGAACACGAGCAACAGGCATTTCAATATTGTGCAAAATATTGATCAGCTCCGGGTGAGCTTGTAACTTCTTATCGAGTACTTCATATAGACGATAGGTCACATGGGCATCTTCTGCGGCATAATGGGCTGCCGTTTCAAGCTCAATTTGGTTAAAGGTCTTTTGTTTTGCACCTTTGCCCGCCACTTGTTCGAACGTCGTAGTGAGATGACTTAAATACAAACGCGCGACGTCATCCATCCCATGACGTGTAGCCACAGAGTTAAGGACATAAGAGGCCAACATGGTATCGAAATACCAACCTGCCAAATGAATGCCATGATTTTCTAAGACATGTGCATCATATTTGAGATGATGACCAATTTTTTGTACGTCATTATCTTCAAGTAAAGGTTTGAGTTGATTCAGGATCGTGTCGCGATCAAGTTGTTTCGGCGCACCTTCATAATCATGCGCAAGCGGCACGTAATAGGCATCATGTGCATCTAAAGCCACCGAGAAACCCACAATCTGTGCCACGCGGTAGTCGAGGCTGGTGGTTTCAGTATCAAAGGCAAAACGCTTTTCAGTACTTAGACGTTTAAATAACACATCCCAATCTTCTTGAGTCAATACCGTGTGATAACGTGCTTCACCAAGTAAGTCATCAACACTGGTTTTGTCCGCTTGATCTTCAACTTCAGGTGCATTGGCTACAGTCGCCGTGGTGTTGATGGCTTTGGCTGCTTGTTTGTAGGTTGCGCCATTGGGGTTGTTCGGATGATCTAAAGACTGCAGTTGGTTACGGAATTCTAGTTCCGTATATAAATCACGCAGTGCTGGAATATTTGGGTCGGCAAGTTTCAAATCTTCGTATTTAAGGCCCATGTCGAGGTCACAAACGATGCTCGCCAGTTGGTGGTCAAGAGTAATCCCTTCGACATTGTCTTTAATGTTTTGACCGACTTTACCTTTAATGCTGTCAATATTTTCTAAGATGCCGCCAATCGAGCCGTACTCGGTTAAAAGTTTCGCTGCCGTTTTTGCGCCAACACCGGGTACACCACGGATACCATCAGAGGCATCGCCCATCAGGGTGAGGTAGTCAATGATTTGATTCGGCCACACCCCAAATTTTTCAAAAACGCCTTGAACGTCCATCGGTTTGTCTTTGAAGCTGTCTTCTAAAGTGACACGCTCAGTAACGAGCTGCGCCATGTCTTTGTCACCGGTGGAGATCAAAACTTGATGGCCGGCTGCTTCAGCGCGTTTGGCCAAAGTTCCGATAATGTCATCGGCTTCAGCGCCCGGCAACATATGCAGCGGAATTCCAAGAGCACGAATTAATGCATGAAGATATGGAATTTGTTGTGATAATTCTTCAGGCATACTTGGACGGTCACCCTTATAAATCGGGGATAATTCATGACGGAAGGTTGGTTCAGGTGTGTCGAAAATAACGGCCATATGCGTCGGTTGAATACGACGCATTAATTTTTGGATGGCAGAAATGGCACCTCGGATTGCATTGGTATGCAAACCGGTTGAAGTGGTTAATGGTGGCAGTGCATGGTAGGCACGAAATAAAAAGTATGAGCCATCGACCAAGACAAATGGTGGCATTGATAATTTCCTAATCCTAAAAACGGTTTTATTGTACGTGATTTTTTGCCCGTACGCTGAGTCTAGATTGTATATGTAACTTACCGAATCACTGATGAATAGTTTTAATCCATCCGTCGGGCTCATGTATCATCAAAACATTCAGGAAAATGACGAAGCAGGTATGCTGAAACAGAATAATGAAATCAAGATGATTTGGTTGATGTCGCTGATTATGGTGGGGATCGGGGCATGGTACTTAGACCTCCGTATCCTGAGTTATATCAGCGGCATTGGTTTTATGCTCAGTGTGATGAATTATGTCGATGATTTACAGCACGGCGCTGATGCACTGAGCTCATCAAAACAATCATTTCAAGTGGCATCAAAGGTTCCGTTATATATTGCATCGTTATTAACGGTCGTTGGAGTGTTAACAGAACTGGGATACTTGGTTGCGATTGGGATTAGCCTGTGGGTCTATTTTTTTCTGCGTTGGCTGAAACGATTAGAACGTCAACTGCATCTATTGCAAGGACAGGTGCTTCATTCGCAATCCAGCCAAACGGCTACTTCAATATCAGCGTCGACAATAGACCGTCCTGAAAATTTTGATTCTAACGATACACCATCTGTACATCCCGCGACGGCAGTTGGTAAAGCTAGACATCAGGCATCATTCAATTCAATGCCTTCTAATACACCATCCAAGTCTGCGCCAAATCTATCTAGTCAAATTCAGCAATGGCTTTTCCAAGGCAATCCCGTGTTAAAAGTGGCGGTATTGGTCTTGGTGATCGGCGTGGTGCTCTTACTTAGATTTGCCACAGAGCATTGGCAACTAAGCTTGGCCATGAAACTGCTGATCGTGAGTTTGATCAGTGCTGGTGTTGTCGGACTGGGTTTTTGGCTGCAAACCAAAAATCGCAGTTTTGCCTTGGCTCTAGAAGGTCTAGGTCTTGCAGCGCTGTTTTTGACTTTATTTTTTGCCTATTACAATGCCGTCATTCCGGGCTTTGGCATAGCTTGTCTATTATATGCTGCACTTATGGCATTGACGATTTGGCTCAGTCTGAAACAACAGTCGGTAGAACTGGCAATTATGGCAATGCTGATCGCCTATCTTGCGCCATTTACCTTGCCTGTTCGTGATGCAACTGCAACGGAATTTATTGCCTATTATCTTGTAATTAATCTGGCTGTTGCAGTCATGAGTACTTTAAGACCGTGGAAATATCTAAATCAAATAGCATTTTTGATGACGGTAATCATGGGTGGTGGATATGCTTTTTACCACGGATACACCACCGAACGGCAGATGATGAGCGTGCTAGTTTTAGCCCATGCCGCGATTTTCATCTGGCTTGGTTTTCGTTTTAGCCAGTTATTGGCGAAACAAGATCTTGCGCATTTTCAGCTTAAACCTGCCTTGGATATTGCACTGATTTTTGCTGCACCAGTGCTTGCTTATCTGGCATTGTATTTGATGTATTTTGAGGAAACCGTATGGCAGGCGGGGTATAGCTTGCTATTTGCAGCGCTTTTTGCCGCACTGTATAGCATCAGTAAACGTAGTGCTGTGATCCCACTGATTGCACAAAGTTATTTGAGTTTGACCTTAATTTTCTTGGCATTGATTCCACCGATAGTATTGAAAGAGCAGTGGAGTGTGGTCGGTTGGGCAGTTGAAGGTGCATTGATATTTATATATGCCCTATACAAGCAGTCCAATATCAGCCGTTATTTAGGCATGGCGCTCTTGGTGATGGCGGGTTGTTCAAGTCTGTATTATTTGGTTCAACTGCCACATTTCCCTGCACAGATGTATTGGGGAGTGTGTTTGAGCTATTTGGCGGCCATTATCGTGACGCATGCTGTTCCTGCATTTCATAAACAGCTTTCAAGTTCGAGTATTGCCTTTCAATGTGTGCAAATGCTCTCAGCAACCACCATGTTCATCATGTTGCTCTTAGATTGGCTGCAGAGTAGTCATCAATTGGCCTTGAGTTTATTGATTGTCAGTGTGGCCTATCTGTTGGTGAATGAAGGCTTGTTAAAACGAAAAGCTTCGTGGAGTTGGTCCATCATTAAGTGGACCGGTCTAGTGCCTGTTTATGTGATGGGGCTGTACCAAGTTATTTCAGTGAGTGAGAACGGTCAGTTAATTTGGCATTCAACGATGGAGCAGATTTATTTTGCATTCGCTGGGCTGAGCTTGACGCTGCTTTGGCTACGACCATTACTCGGTGTGCGTGAAGAAAAAGAATGGGTCAGTCTCGGAATTTTGAGTAGCTTGGCGTGGACCAGTCTGACGCTGATACCCAGTATGCCGTATATCAGTGTGGTAATTTTGCCGCTGATATTTTGTGCATGGTGTTATTGGCAAGCGCAGCAACCGGCCTGGAAAATGTTTTGGCAAGCGCGTAGCAGTTTGTTTTTGGCTTTGAGTTGGATCATTAGTTCGCAATTATTTAGTCAGCAGGCCTTTGTGGGATATATCTTGCCGATACTGAATCCTTTTGATGCAGTGAGTTTGCTGTTATTGGCGGCTTTTTTATGGATGTTGAATCAACAGTTAAAAGCTGGTTTAGATCGTAGCTTGGCTGCCGTGTTGAGTGTTCTTGGGCTACTTTGGTTAAGTAGCTATGTTGTGCTCCGTGCCTTACATAGGTATCTGGATACACCTTATAACAGTTTAGACATTTGGAGTAATGCGACCATTCAGCTGAGTTTTACCGTGCTGTGGGTGTTATTGGCTTTGGTGAGTATGCGCTTTGCCGCTCAGCGTCAATTACGTTCAGTTTGGCTGCTCGGCGGCAGTATTTTGGTCTTGGTCACTTTGAAATTGGTCTTGCTGGATTTATCTCATGTCGGCACACTCATGCGAGTGATTTCATTTATGGCGGCAGGTTTTGCCATGCTTTTGATTGCCTATATTGCACCCATGCCGAATGACAAGATTGAACCATGATGAAGTTCTTAAACGTACTAGATCACTAAGCTGTAGAGGTCGTTGGCTATAAATAGTAGATAATAAAAAAGCCCTGCACATTTGATGATATGCAGGGCTTTTTATATCAATTCTATAAACCATTATTTGAGTTGAGGCTCTCGTTGAATCTCTTGTGCATTGGCATATTGATCGACGTCAGCATCGTTTACTTGTGTAGAAAGCGGGTGGTCAACAAAACCCATTTTCGGTACAGGGATTTCAATTTTATTTTCTACAAAGGCATTACGAATCCGTTCTTGCATCTCATCGCGGACTTTTAGGAAATTCTCTCTTTGACACCAAATGGCAAAAAGCAGCTCAATGGAAGATTCTCGAAAGGCAGTGACGGTCACGGCAGGTTTAGGATCGGCCAAGACCAATGGATATTTACTGACGGCATCTAATAAAACTTCGCGGACTTTGATGATGTCTTCATGAAAGTTAATCGCAAGGGTAATTGGAATGCGCCGTATTGGAAACTTAGACAAGTTATGTACAGGTGCCCGAATCAGTTGTTCATTCGGCAAACGGACATAGACATTGTCCTGCGTGAGTAATTTGACCGACAGTAAATCAATCGAGATCACTTCACCTTCAATGGTATGCCCACGAATCAGTGTTAATTGAATGGTATCACCGACTTCAAAAGAACCTTCACCGATCAAGAACATCCCGCTGATCAGGTTGGATGCGGACGTTTGCGAGGCAAAACCCAGTGCGACCGTTAAAATACCCGCTGCACCCAAGAACACGCTGAGTTTAAAGCCGGCTTCTTTTAAACTGGCCATCACAAAGATTAAAAAGATGAAATAGAAAATCCCGCGACGCCAAACCAACTGCTGATGGGCATTGAAACGCATACCTACAGTACGAATAAAGGTATTCGAGATAAAACGGGCAATCAGAAAGCCGATGACTGCCAATAATACAGCCACCAATAATTCCGTCAGCCGATCAGTATTGAGATTGGCGACCATTCCTTTTAGGCTGCTGGTAATTTCTGTCGAAATATTTAAATCTGCCATGGCTCACCGTTAGAAAAATGAATCAAACATATTGAACAGCACATTGGCTGACTCGCGTGGCGGATGCAGATAAATCACGTCACCTGCTTGTGGCGGTGTACGGTTTTCAATTTTGACCCGCGGCGGTTTGTCATGACCCTCATGCACGACCCGAATTTGTGAAGTCCATAAACGTCCTGTACTTTCACTATAAAATAATGGCAAAGCCGGTACAGGGACATTCATACGGTCAAAGCGAATCTGTTGATTACTCACGTTATGAAACTCAATAGGGGTTACAGCACGAAAAGCACGAGGTTTGAGTTGTTTAAGTTCTGTACGACCATCAACTGCTGTGGCATAGCAAATTTCACCCATTCGATGGTTCGGACCAAACCAGGTATCTTTTGGTAGAATCACAGGTATATCAAACAAAGGTTCTCTAAGACCTTCGACAAAACCAGCAATCCAAAGCGGTGTGCTGATATATAGCGTTCCGCGCTGTCCAGCTGGAATATAAATCGGATCGACTGGTTTAATCACCACAGACCGATCGGCCAAACGTGGCATAATTTGAATTTTGTCATGTGTCTGGCGGAACATATAACGTTCCATTTTAATGGGCTGTGGAAAACCAAATTCAGGGTCTTGAATCGGATGCCATTGCTGCTCATAGTCAAACTGAAAGGTCGGGCGATGGTATTCCATACGCCACTCTTGCATGCCGCGCGTTACACGGAACAATAAAGACCCAAACTGCCAACTGCGCGGGTGATTCAGTTCAAATTGATATTCCCCCCACCATTTAATTTTTGGATTACTTTTTTCAGTGATTTCGTTCTCTAATGGCAATGTTCATTTCCCTTAAATTGATAAATCCTAAAAACAGACTTCACGCTGTCAGATGCTTAGAGTACACTCAAAACAACTTTTTTCATCATTATAATGCGTGATGCAAGTACTTAAACAATTACAAATACCATATAGTTTTGCCAAACGTCATGGCGTATTGCTTCGATATGAGGGTGATCAAGCTTTTATTGTACGTCGTGACAGCACGCCACTGCTGGCTTTACAAGAAGCACGTCGCTATTTAGGGCATCCTGCACAATATCAATTATGTGGCGAGCAAGAATTTAATCAATTACTCAGTGCAAGCTTTGCCGGAGACACCGGTGAGTCTCAACAAGTGGCAGCGGGTCTGGAAGATCATCCTGATTTACTTAGCCTTGCGGACTCTGTACCAGAAGCTGAAGATTTGATGGATCAGGAGGATGATGCGCCGATTGTACGCTTAATCAATGCCTTATTGTCGGAAGCGATCCGTGTCGGTGCTTCAGATATTCATATCGAATCTTTTGAAAAAAAGCTGTCTGTCCGCTTACGTGTCGATGGTCAATTACGTGAAATTGTCCAGCCACGTCGCGAGCTTGCGCCATTGTTGGTGTCACGGATCAAAGTCATGGCTAAACTCGATATTGCAGAAAAGCGAATTCCACAAGATGGTCGTATTTCACTGCGTTTGGCGGGCCGTGAAGTCGATGTTCGTGTATCAACCTTACCATCTTCCTATGGTGAACGTGTGGTGATGCGTTTACTCGATAAACAAGCTGGGCGTTTAAATATGACCCATTTGGGCTTGATGCAACATGACTATGATCGACTGAAACAACTGGTGCATCGTCCGCATGGCATTATTTTAGTTACGGGACCAACGGGTTCGGGTAAAACCACCACTTTATATGCGGCATTGTCTGATCTAAATGATGGTTCAAAAAATATATTGACTGCAGAAGATCCGATTGAGTATCAACTTGAAGGGATCGGGCAGACGCAGGTCAATACCAAAGTGGATATGACCTTTGCTCGTGCATTAAAAGCCATGCTTCGACAAGACCCAGATGTGGTGATGGTCGGTGAGATTCGTGATTTAGAAACTGCTGAAATTGCAGTACAAGCGTCATTAACAGGCCATTTGGTACTTTCAACGCTGCATACCAATACAGCAATCGGTGCGGTGACCCGTCTTAAAGACATGGGGATTGAACCCTTTCTACTTTCAAGCTCATTGATCGGTGTGGTGGCGCAGCGTTTGGTTCGAACCTTGTGCCGTCACTGTGCGACTTGGCATGATGCCGATGATTTTGAAAAAGACTTATTTAAGCATCTCGATGCATCGGCCGAATTAAAATTGCCACAACCTAAAGGATGTGAACAATGCTCGCATACTGGATTTACAGGGCGTACCGCAATTTATGAAATCGTCCCGATTGATGAGCAAACACGTCGCCTCATTCATGGTAATGCTGCTGAGTTTGAGTTAGAAAATCATGTACGTGCAAATGCGGGTTCAATTCGTGATGATGGTTTGCGTAAAGTTTTGGCAGGTAAAACCACCATTGAAGAAGTGCTCAGAGTGACGAATGAAGCGGCTGAATAGTCGGTGTGAAATATAAATAAAGCCCCGAAGCCTGTGTAATGATTCGGGGCTTTGCTTTAATTAATCTTTTCAAAATGAATTACAGCATCATATGCTTTGTCTGTCAGAGTGAGCTGAGTTGCATCACTGAGTTTCATTTCAATGCTATTGCTCTCTTTATATTTCAAAACATCATTATTCACTTCGGCCATACCGGATGAAGCACTAGAAATGCGCTCAGTATTATTTTTATCGAGCCAAAATTCGTCTTTAATTTGATAGTCATCGCCTTGTTTGCTGATTGAAAGTTTGCGAAGGCTCTCCGTGTCAGGTGTTTGTTTCCATTCCCCTGAAAAATCAGGCGCAGGTGTTTGGCTACATGCGGTTAAGGCCAAGCTTAGAAAAAGCATCGAAAAGTATGTTTTCATTGTAAAGTCCTGAAAATGATTTTAATTTTTTTATGGATGTATAGTTAATTATAGTTTGAATATTAAACATTTTTTAATTTTATTCATTAATCTTTCTATCGAATGTCTCATGATTTTTTATTTCTAATTTGAACTAAAAACAGCCCAAAAATATGGGCTGTACGGTCTTTCACTTACCACAAACTGACAACTTTCTTCATCAATTCAGCACGAATGGGCGCGGTTGGGTTACCTGCATTGCGCTGCGTTTCATTTTCATAAAACTTTTGCCAAGTTTGAACCATCTCTAAAGTGACATCTTGAGTTTTAAGCTTTTCAACGTCGGCTTTGTTGATATTGGCTAAGCGTGCTGCAGCACCTTCTGGGCCTGTACCCCAACCAATGATGCTTTGACCATAGGCAGGTAAAGACATGTTGTTTGGTGTTGGTGGTAGCGCAAGACGTTGAATATCTGGATTGACCAAGGATTTAATCTGAGGACGGACTTTTTCAGACAGGGTTAATTCGGCAAAACTCAGTGTGGATGCGCTGATTAGCAATGTACTGATAAGGAGAGGTTTAAGCATCATAGATCAACAAATAATGTAAATAAGAATCGTTATATATTTTAGCAAGGTTTTGGTAGCTGAATATGAATATTTAAATGTATTGGAAATGGATAAGATTTTATTTTGAGCTCAGCTGTAGATGTGTAGAGGTCAAAAAACTCAAAGCACTATTTTATAAGGAATTAAAACAGTGCTTTGTATAGATAGGTGCAAATGGATTTAAGTCAAAACATTTAAAGTGACATTAATATTGTTTCGGGTCGCATTTGAATAGGGGCATACAATATGCGCGGCATCGACCAATTTCTGTGCCTCGCTTGCATCCATACCTTCAAGATGAATATTAAGCGTCACTTCGATACCAAATCCTGTTGGAATAGGACCGATACCAACATCACCTTCAACATAGGCAGCAGGGGCAATCGAAATTTTATCTCGGTTAGACACAAATTTCATTGCACCTAAAAAACAGGCTGAATAACCAGCGGCGAAGAGTTGTTCAGGATTCGTACCATTACCTGTACCCCCCATAATTTTCGGCACAGCCAATTGAACATCTAAATGACCATCGGATGTCGTTGCACGACCATCACGACCACCAGTGGCTTTTGCATGGGCTGTATAAACTGCTTTTTCTAAAGTCATTTTTCTAATCCCTCAGATGATGGTTCAAAATCATATCGTGGGGGATTTTGTTTAAATAATATTCAGTTTTTTTGTAATTTTATACAGTGTGAAAATCAATATTGAACCAAAACACGGTGCTGCATCAGTGGCATAGATGCACGAATCTGTTGCTGTTCGTCTAAGTCAAAAGGAACCGTGAGTAGTTGAGCGCCTTCTTCTGCGGTGATTGCTAAAATTTGACCGCGGCTGTTGCTTGCTCCAGCATGCCCCCAAGTTTGACGCTTTTCACCATGCCAACCTTGTTGTGCAGCACCCAGTACAGCACATTGGCTATCCATGGCACGAGCTTGCAGTAACAACTGCCAGTGCATTTCACCCGTGGTATAAGTAAAAGCTGCAGGCGCCGTTAAAATGTTTGCACCTTGGCTACGAAGTTTCAAAGCCAGTTCAGGAAAGCGCAAGTCGTAGCACACCATCAGGCCAATATTGCCAAAAGGTGTTGTTGCAACTACGGTTTCAGTACCAGGTTCAAAGAATTTTGATTCTTGATAGCCACCGACAGCGTCACCAACTTGCACATCAAATAAATGAATTTTGTCATAACGTGCTTCGGTACGTTCAGGGCTGATACACAGGCTGACCGTACGGACACGGCCATCTTGAATGATTGAACCATCTGGACGATAAGGGCATGGGAGTGTGCCCGCAACAATCCAAAGTTGATAACGATGTGCGAGTTGTTCTAGTCGCTGCTGAATACTTTCAAATTGCGCCGCGGTTTCGCGTTGTTTACCTGCGGCAAAGCAGACAAAATTTTCAGGAAATACAATGAGACTCGCACCTTGAGCCTGACTTTGTTGCATCAATGATTCAATCACTTTGAAGTTATCTTCAATGTTATTTTGAGAATTCATTTGTGCAACGGAAAGTAAAGTCATGCGAAGAGGGTCTCTGCTGTGATTAACCTAAATTAGACATTTTGCTGCTTGGGTTGCTCTAGATTGTCCTGCTCTTTTTGCAGTTGTTTGACCAAAGGCTCAAACATATTTTGGTTGCTATCATTTAGTTTCATCAGCGTTTTGTGTGCATCTAAAACCGTATTCAGCATATTGCTATGGGTAATGTGTTCTTCCATAAGTGCGCGAGTGCATACATTTGGATCACCACAATAATTCAAAATAACAAACACCTGACCTAAACCCATGCTATTGGCAAGCGTTGTGATATCAGAGTTTGTAGACAACATTACCGCTTGGATATGGTGAACTTGTTTGAGCTTCAAACCCAGTTTCGCCAAAATGCCAAGAACAGTACTATCGATAAATGTCGTTTGGGTTAAATCAACGATTGCACCGACGACATTTTGTTGCTGTTCAATTTTGTTTAATAACTTGTCTAGACTAATACAAGATTGGGCACGCACTTCGCCAATAAGCTTAAAAATATGCGTTCCGTTCAAGCTTGCATATTCAACATGACCTGTTGACATATAAATGCCATTTGCAGAGAAGGATAGTAAATTATCCCATAGGGGCACAGCTTACTCAAGTAGCCGAGTATGATCAGAAAGTCGTATTCGGTTTAAGTGATTGATTTCGTGATTAATTGATTCGACGTAAACTTAGGATGGCAATGTCGTCAGCAACATGGTCTGGTGCTTGAAATGATTGATTTTGCAAGTGATAGACCAATTGACCTAGCTGTTCATTCAATCCACCGTCAAAAGGTTCGAGTGCGCCATCGGAGCAAATTACAAAGCGAGAATAACGATTTAAGATAAATTCAAACTCTTCAACTTCTAGGTCTTCAGTTAAGCCGAGTGGGAAGCTGCTGGTATTTAAAATTCGCGCAGGAAGACCGGGTTCAAATAAAATGGCCGGCGGATAATGCCCTGCACTAGACCATTTCAAGACATGCGTATCGAGATTGAGTATCCCAGCAATCATGGTAATGTGCTTTTCAATATTTTCTTGAACCAGCATGCCATTGAGCTTTTTGATGAGTTCTCTCGGGGTTTTTGAACGACCGTGGAAAGCAGCCATCCATGAGGTCAGTAAACTACTCGTTACCCCATGACCAGACACATCTGCGAGATAAAACATAATTTCTTTATCGCTGATTTTCCAGTAATCGTACCAATCACCCGATAAATAAGCAGAAGGTTGGAAGAATGTTTCAACTTTATAATTGTGGAGTTCGATTGGATTTGGCAGTAAGCGTTTTTGCAAATCTGCAGCAGAAGGGAGGTCGCGGCTGTCTTGATTGCGTTTGTATTGCGCATCAATTTTAGTGAGTGCTGCTTGGAGGTTAGTTGGAATATGATCCCACACCCATCCTGCTAAAGCACCTTGTTGCCACGCTTGAGCCAATGCAGCGCCCTCATGCTCAAAAGCGAGCACAATGGTAGGAAGTGTCCATTGGTGATTTAAAAAGTCGGCAACATCAGCAATTGCAATGATCGTTGGATCATACAAGTCTAGATCTTCAATGTTAATCATTTGTACGCTAGGAAGCGCATCAAGTACCTGATCTAAATATGGAATATCACGAGTAGGTTGAATGAAATACATAAAGAATTAGATGAATCCTTCGATAGACAATAAGTGTACTATAGCAAGCTAATGATGGCTGGAGGGAAAAACCACACCAGCCAATTGAAAAATTTTATTTATTCAGTTGTTACCGTGTCGGTATCATCTGAACTGCTATCATCAATGAAATCGGTAGAATCATCAGATGAAACATCTGTTGAATTATCTTCAGATTCATCAATATCGTCATCTTCTTCATCAATAAATAAGTTTTCTTCAGCAATACCTTTTTTCTCGGCAATAGAATAGTTCAGGCGTTGCAAATAGATATCACGAATTTGAGCATATTTATCGCCTTGCAATACACCTTCGATATCCAGTAATTGAGCGCGAGTATCAATTCCACGTAAAGTTTGCTCAGACCAGTAAGCTACATCATGACCATCAAGCATATATTTCTGTGGACGTCCTTGACTATCTACAGCTAGACCAACGGTTTGGCGCAATGTGCTTGGGCCAAGCACTGGTAGAACAATATAAGGACCAGAAGGAATACCGTAATATCCTAAAGTTGCACCAAAATTTTCATCTTCGGTTTCTAGGCCTAGGCGACTCGCAGGGTCAGCAAAGCCTAAAGTTGTCAGTGTATTAACAGTAAAGCGACCTAGACTTTTTGCGGCACGTGTCGGTCGTCCTTGGATGAGTTGGTTAAACGCATTCCAAGGTTCGCCTAAATTTTTACGGAATAAACGATAAGATTCACGAATATCCTTTGGAGTTTTTGCGACATATTGCACAGCAGCAGGGCGGGCAATATGGACATCTAAATAATCATTAAATGCGTAAACTTTCCGGTTGATCGGTTGGAAAGGGTCTTTATCTTCTTCTGATTGTGCTGCATTCGCATTAACAGATAATTTTTTTGCAACTTCAGATGACTTGACCATCGCAGCATGCGCAAGTTGTTGTGTTTTTGATTTATTGGCAGCTTCTGAATCTTGAGCAACAGGTGCTGAAGCTTCGTCATTTGCAAATACAGGTGTTGTTACGACAAGTGACAATAATCCTGCATATAAAAAAGAAGTTTGGCGCATATATAGTCCTGACGCTTTTAGCGCGGCAAAATGTTTGCCGTATAATAAGTAAAAACGTTCAAATAATCCTGATTTATTACTATTAAACCAAATTTGATCAAAATATGAATGAAAAAATGTAATTTGAGTGAAAAATGTGCGTTCAAAATAATTATTTTAAAAAAGGTGTTGCAACGGTGCTGAAATACTGTAGAATGCACATCCATCGGCGGTGATGAAGATTAAAACTTCTGATAAAACAATGACTTGGTTGAATTGATTAAGTTGGGTTTTATTTGATAAGTTTAAAAATAATTTGAATTACTGGTTGACTCTTTAGAAATAAAGCGTAATATAGCCGACCTAGCTTGCTGGTGACGAACCAACAAGAAGATCATTAAGAGATTATGAAGAACAACTTGTGTGGATTTTTACTGATTGATCGATCGAAATTATTTTCATTGATTGATGGTAGAAATTACTCGAAGTTTATTTGAGCAAATTTTTGTCAGTAATTGATGAGCCAAGATTGGTGCCCTATAGGTACTATTGATTTTAAACTGAAGAGTTT